>CAYNWJ010000350.1:0-4979 GCA_964400815.1 uncultured bacterium | reverse complement strand
GCCTCCTCGAGCGACTTGAGCGCCTCCATGTCGGCTTCGATACGGTCGTCGATGAGGCTGTCGTCCGGCTCGAACATCCGGCTGACCATGATGCTTTCCGCGGGTTTTTCACCCAGGGCGTCAGTCAGCCGCTGCCAGATCTCTTCGGTGATATAGGGCATGACGGGATGGAGAAGCTGCATGGAGTCCGCGAGGATTTTTGCCGCGTTTCCGAGAACGAAGGTCTTCTCGTCGCCGCCGGCGTCGATGCGCGGTTTGATCATCTCCAGATACCAGTCGCAGAAGTCGTGCCAGATGAAGTCATATATCCTGCGGGCCGCGTCATTGAAGCGGAATGCCTCGATCGAATCTCCGACCTCGCGCGCCGTGCGATGGAGACGGGAGCGTATCCAGCGGTCGGAGAGCTCCTCCTCCACGTCCGGAACAGGCGTCAGGGGACCGTCCACCCGTGAAAGAATGAGGCGGGTGGCGTTCCATATCTTGTTGGCGAAATTTCTGCCGATGTCGAAGGTGTTGAAGGGGTTCTTCTGTTTTTCGCCGGGCCGGGGATAGGAAATGAACACATCCTGTCCCTGGGCGGTGATGACCATCATGCTGAAGCGCAGGGCATCGGCGCCGTGGGACTCGATGACCTCGATGGGATCGACACCGTTGCCGAGGGATTTCGACATCTTTCTTCCCTGATCGTCGCGCACGGTGCCGTGGATGTAAACCTGGGAGAAGGGGATGTCTCCCATGAACTCGAATCCCGCCATGATCATGCGGGCCACCCAGAAGAAGATGATCTCGGACGCCGTGGACAGGGTGCTCGTGGGATAGAAGGCGGCGAGTTCCGGTGTTTTCTCCGGCCAGCCGAAGGTGGAAAAAGGCCAGAGCCAGGAACTGAACCATGTGTCGAGCACGTCCGGGTCCTGCCTTATATCGGTGGATGCGCATGTTTCGCAGGCCGTCACCGACTCACGGGAGGCGGTCATGTGTCCGCAGGCATCGCAGTAATAGACGGGAATACGGTGTCCCCACCAGAGCTGCCGTGATATGCACCAGTCGCGGATATTCTCCATCCAGTTGAGATAGACCTTCGTCCAGCGTTCGGGGTGAAAGCTGATGCGGCCGTCTTTCACCGCCTCGATGGCCGGTTCGGCGAGGGGTTGCATCTTCACGAACCACTGGGTGGAGAGGTAGGGCTCGGTTACGGTGTCGCAGCGGTAACAATGACCGACGGCGTGCTCATGGGTTTCGATGCGGACGAGAAGATCCTGTTCCTCGAGCTTCTTCACCACCAGCCTGCGCGCCTCCTCACGGGGAACACCGTCGAACCCGGCCCCGGCGCGGCTGTTCATGGTGCCGTCCTCGTTCATGACCACGATGGGCTCGATATCGTGCCGCAGCCCCATCTCGAAATCGTTGGGGTCATGGGCGGGTGTTACCTTGACCGCCCCCGTACCGAATTTCGGATCGACGAACTCGTCGGCGATAACCGGAATTTCGCGGTCGACGATGGGGAGGACGACCGTTTTTCCCACAAGGCCCGCAAACCGTTCGTCTTCCGGATTGACCGCGACGGCGACATCGCCGAGCATGGTTTCCGGACGGGTGGTGGCGACGGTCACCCCGTCCGGGCCGTCCGCTCCGGGATATCTGATGTACCAGAGATTGCCGCTTACATCGCGATGCTCCGCCTCCTCGTCCGAAAGCGCCGTCTGACAGCGGGGACACCAGTTGATGATGTAGTTGCCGCGATAGACGAGCCCCTTTTCGTACAGGCGGACGAACACCTCGGTCACCGCCTTCGAGAGCCCTTCGTCCATGGTGAAGCGCTCGCGGTCCCAGTCGCAGGAGCATCCCATGCGCTTGAGCTGGTTGATGATCGTGCCGCCGGTCGTCTCCTTGAAATTCCACATCTCGTCGAGAAATGCGTCGCGCCCGAGTTCCTGCCGCGTTTTGCCCTGTTCGCGGGCGATCTTCCGTTCGACAACATTCTGCGTGGCGATGCCGGCGTGATCGGTGCCCGGCATCCATTCCGCCTCGAAACCCTTCAGCCGTTTGAAGCGGATGAGGATGTCCTGGATGGTGTTGTTGAGCGCATGGCCGAGATGGAGCTTGTCGGTCACGTTCGGAGGAGGGATGACGATCGAGTATGATTCTTTTCCGGTTCCGGTCCCGGCATGGGAGAAGTGGCGTTCTTCCCAGAACCGCTGCCATTTGTCCTCGACAGATTTTGGATTGTATACTTTATCGATGTCCTGAACGCTCACTCGTTCCTCCACTGTTTCCGTCCTGTAATGAGGCGTAAATATCTCGTATTAAATATATTTCAGAACTAATCTTTAAAATATAACATCTGCGGTTGGTGAAGTCAATCGCCATTGCCGGACCGGCAATTCCACATTTTCGGCAAACATATTGATGTCGGCGGCTTTCAATTGTTGAACCGGGATTTTGGGGATTACAGGATGAACCTCGATTACAATCCCGTCAATCCATTCATCCCATTATTGCTCCGGTGAATAAACATATGAATCAAGAGCATTCCCCGGACTTCAGTCCGGGATCATACTAACCCCCCTCGGTCTTCGACCGTATCCCCCCTGTCAGGGGGCAACATGTACCACCGGCGCCCGCAGTGCCTGCCTCCCCTGTCAGGGGAGGTGCCGCGAAAGCGGCGGAGGGGTTATAGTGTCATCGGTTTACTATCTCCGAGTTCAGTCCAGGGGAGTTCAACTGTGGTATATGATTTCCTGGCTCCAGATAACCCCCGAGACATCTTTAAGGTATTTAGCCACCGGAGCAATAATCATGGTTCAAGCTGTTTCAATACGCCCCCCCGCCTGGACCGGTTGAGCCGCCGGAGTTTCGGTCCATCCGAATCGTCGACACTCATCGCAAGGACTATGCTCCCATGCCTCCCGCCTCTGACGCGCCGCTGTGCATGATGCTGACGGAAATGTCGAATTGATGTATCAAGTTGTAATTGCACGGCTAAGAGGCATATTGGCAGGGACCGGGCGGTTCTTTTTAATCTGTGCAGGGAACAGTTTCGTCGAATCATCACACACCTTTCATGTCGGAATGAGGCGCCTGATTTCTGCAATTATTTGTTTGGCAAGGGTTTGAGGCGGAGTCATCCGAAAAGGGAACGGGTTTTGCATATATTTTTCATATAGTTCGAATCGACACAATGAATGAATAAAGCCCAACCTGCCGGGAGGTGTCCATGAACGTGAAGATGACCATGTTTGCCGCTGCCGCGGTTTCCGTCGTGTTTTTCTCGTGCGATTCCGATTCTCCGCTCCAGTCACAGGAAAAGGTGGCAACCGTCGCGGCAAAGGTCAGCGGCTGCGGCGGTTTCGAAGAGACCGCCAAACGGACGGCGTACGCTCCGGTCGAGACCGGCGAATGCATATCCTGGCTCTATGACAGTGAGGGCAAGACGCTCGTATTCACCGACAGACGGGTCACACTGAACTGCTGCGGGGAACGGTCCATTACGGCCGAAATGAAGGACGGCACGCTTGTCATTACCGAAACCGACCGCCCCGAGAACGGCACGGGACGCTGCAGATGCGAATGCGATTTCGATTTTATGATCGAGATATCCGGTGTTGCGCCTGGTGAGATCGAAGTGACTGTTGTCAGGGATGTCGATGGCTCTGTGAAAACCGTGTGCTCAGGCGCACTCGACACGGCTTATGAAAGCGGAGTGCTCTTTCAGGAGCATGCTCAGTCCGGTCGGCCGTCCCATGCGGAATGACGTAATTTTCAGGCCTCCGTGCACTCCCGTATCCTGATATCGGTGTCATTCGCCCGGGGGACAGCGCTTTTTTCCCTGCGCGAGGCACGGATGATCTTGTGAATGGGTTCGGCAAGGGGTGAGTCATAGACGATCTTCGTCATCCATTTCGAATAGAATCCTGCGGTGGCGAACCAGTCCATCTTCGATCGCTCCAGGCGGAATGTCCGGCATACAAAATCGGCGGGATCGCGGTTTATGTCGATCTCGTTCATGTCAACCGGCATCATCCCCCGCTTCATGGCGTATTTCAGGTAGCCGTAATCCTCCGGGTCGAGTCCCATGATCCTGGTGAGGACTGCGTCCGCAGCCCCCGGAGCGTCCGCCACGACCGTCAGGTTCATCTCCACGGTGTCACCCCGGATGGGACCGTTCCTGTCCATGAAATATGTGCCGTCGGCGATCACGATTTCGGGGCTGACCCGGTCGATGATTTCGAGAATGGCGGGGAAGAAGAAGTAGTGGTTCCTCAGGCGCATGGTGTCGGGAATGAGCCCCCAGTGGTTCTTGATCGCTCCCGTATAGCCCACCACGAAGTGCATCTTGGGAACGGGAAGGTTTATGGTCACATCGAAATCGTCGAGCAGGCGCCCGGGCAGCGGGATGTGTTTCGTCGTGAAGCCCCGTTTCACCGGGATCCGCCGCCAGGAGTCCTCTGACAGGTTCAGAAGTTCTACGCCGTGACGCCCGGTAATCTCATAGAGATTATGTCCCTCGAAGGGCACCCTCGCCGAATAGGAGTTGTTGCCCCCGTCAGACTCCCCGATGGCGATGTTCTTCGTCCGTTCCCTGAGTATCCCGATGACCATGTCCATGAATCCGGGTGTCGTGGTGGCGCCCGGTTTGTGTTTCGGATAGGTCAGATTGGGCTTGATGAAGACACGGGCGTCCTCCTGGACGATGTCCTTCCAGCCGATGTGGTCGAGGCCGTCCCTGACCGTCTGTTCCGCACCATTCTCCATGTTTCCGATCCATGCGCGCCATTTCATGGCCGTCACCCCCGCTTCAGTTGACATGTCATATTATATATTTCCATACATTGCTATATTTATACGCTTCCCGGAAGAAAAAGTTGCCGCGATAACCGGGAATACCCAGACTGACCGGTGGTGACGGCGAAAACCGGTCCGAATCTCAGAATAGGGGACTCCGGGCGATTCCGCAATGATTTTTAATTCGGGCAACCCCC
>CAYNWJ010000349.1:0-4979 GCA_964400815.1 uncultured bacterium | reverse complement strand
AATCCGGTGACCACCATCGATTATCAACTTGCGAATCCCGGCAGAGTAAGGGTCGAGGTCTATTCACCGTCCGGACAGCTGGTGGACACCCTGGTCGACGGCGAACAGTCGGCCGGCTGGCATTCGGTGACCTGGGAAGCCTCGTCACATGCGGCGGGAGTGTATCTCTGCCGGATCACCGGAAACGGTTTTTCGAAAACGCTCAAGATGACCCTCGTCAAGTGACCGGCCGACCCGGCAAAAAAATGCGGGAAGAAGGCGATCGCCTCCTTCCCGTTTTTTTATACTGTGCGGCCATAAGGGAGCATACATGAAAACCGGGCATCCATTTGTTTCTGCTTGTGACGGATCTCAAACCTGTGCATTTCAAAGGAAAAACAGTGGCTCGTATTCGGTCCGCCCGTTTCGGAAGAGACGGCGCCCGATCCTTCGCTTTTCCTGATTCCCGGTACGGTGAGAGATGGCGTGAAGCGGCAGAGGGTGGTTGGGAGAGTGTCGGAATCAGTGGTTTCTGGTTCAGCCGGTTGTGGTTGAATTTCCCGGGAACCTTTGGCAATTCGTTGTTTGCCGGACTGGATAACCGGATAAGAAAAACCGGACGGGTGATCACCCGTCCGGTTTTTCGAGGGTCTATAGGTTCGGTTGTCATCAGGTCACTTCGACACTGATCTCCCGCGGAATCGCCTTTTCGGCCTTCGGCAGGGTCAGGGACAGGACGCCGTTCTTGAACGTGGCGTCGATCTTGTCCGCCTGCACGGCGTCCGAGAGACCGAATGTCCGCTCGAACCGGCCGTAATGACGCTCCGATGTGCAACACTTCCCACTCTCGTTTTTCCGCTCGTATTTCCTTTCGCCGGATACGGTGAGCGTGTTGTCCTTCACTTCGACCTTGATGTCCTCCTTGTCGAGGCCGGGAAGCTCCACGTCGAGGACGATTTCCTTTTCGGTTTCATGCACATCCACGCGGGGGCTCCATGTGAATTCCGCATCCTTGTCGAACCGGGGCCAGCCGTAGAAGAACTTCTCGATGAAATCATCCATGGACGGTCCCATCAGCGATCCCCTGTTTCTCCAGATTTCCGGTAACATGGCTTGCCACCTCCTTTACTATCTTCGTTTTGATCATCTTTTCCGGGGCCTGAAGGCAGGCCCGTGTCACTTGATTTCGATGGTGTGAGGCTTCGCTTCCTCTTTCTTCGCCAGCTCGAGTGTGAGCACGCCCTGGGCGTACGCCGCCTTCACCGACGTGTCATCGACATAATCGGGAAGCCTGAACGAGCGGTTGAAGGTTCCGCAGGGGCGCTCGTAGTGGCGGAAATATTTGTCTTCGCTTTCCTCGAGCTTCCGCTCCCTCGTCCCCGTCACCGTCAGGACCTTGTCGTTGACGGTAATTTTCAAATCCTCCCTGGTGAAGCCGGGAAGATCGAACTCGAGCCGAAAACCCTCGGGATGTTCGGTGATGTCCACCGAAGGGGTGTATTCGTTCCGGGAATACTCGTAGTTGGTTCTCTGGGTCTTCCAGTTGGGTACAACCTTCAGGTATGTCATGGTTCAATCCTCCTCTGAATCAATGGTATTGGATGCTGAACAGTGTTCGGTTGATGGTTATTGTTTTCATCCACATGTAAGTTGCAAAAGATGTGCCAAAATATTATGGTATGCTGCAACATAAAGACAGACAAGGAGATATATAGTATCGCATGGCTTCCGGTTTTATGGGTGCCATATTGAGTGGCAGAGAAGACTGCCGTAGTGGCAGTAATTTGCCGTGGTTTTGGCAGATGATGTTTGCTCCATGGCGCAAACCTTGTAATCCAGAGCAGGTGCAAAACGGAACGTACATGACCTTATCTGATCCGGACCGTAAGGAACACTGCGACGGCCTGTCCGTGATTCAGCTCGATTTAAACTTGACTTCACACACGATCATTCGGATTTTTCGAAGGGATGGAAATCATTCGTAGACTGTTCGTAGCAACGTTCTGCAAGGAAAGTGAGAATATGAGAAACCATATCGTAGTGCTTTTCGTGGTCACGCTCATCATTTCGGGCGGAGCAGGCCTTGTGTTCCAGGGCTGCGGAAAGGATCTCGATCCCGAATCGCTCGCCCGGAACAGCATCTATCTTGTCGAGGGAGTATCTCTTGAATCGACGGCCGACGGCAAAAGCGAGACGATCATCCGCACCATACTGGAACACGGAGAAAGCGCCGGCTCGCCGGATGTTCTGACGGTAGAGTATCCCTTCGACGGGTCGGTGTTTCCTCCGGAGATCGTGCCGCCCATGTTTTTCTGGACCGATTCCGCCGGGGCCGCCGATGTGTGGCTCATTGATTTCCAATTTACCGATGGGGGGAGGGTCAGCGTGCTGGCGCCCCTGAATCCGCTCCCGCCTCCCGCCATCGATCAGGCATGCCGCGATCTTTCCCAGGAAGGGCACCCGCCGCCGGAACCGTTCACGCCGCCGGACACCAACTGGACTCCCGGACCGGAACTCTGGTCAGTGATAAAGGAATTGACGGCGGATAAATTCGCCACGGTGACGATGTACGGTTTCTCCTCCGATGATCCTTCGAAGATACTCTCGCGGGGATCGATGACGATGAAAACCTCGAAGGATCCGGTCGGCGCGCCCCTTTTCTATCGTGACGTTCCCATGATCGGGGTCAAGCGCGAGCTCGACGAGGAGATCAACGGCCTCATCCAGCCCATCCCTGTCAATGCCCAGAAGCTGATTACCTGGAAACTTCGCGATATCGCCCGCCCCGACGCGAAGATTGTACTCGAGAAGATACCGACCTGCGCCAACTGTCATTCATTCTCGGCCGACGGCTCCACCATGGGCATGGATGTGGACGGCCCGGCCGGGGACAAGGGCGCATATATGATAAAACAGGTCGCTCCGACCATGGCGGTCCACCGTGACGACATCATCAGTTGGAACTATTCCTTCCAGGAGAATTCCGAATACGAACACAAGACCATCGGGTTCCTCTCCCAGATGTCGCCCGATGGACGGTATGCGGTCACCACACTGAACGAACAGGTGTTTGTGAGCAACTACGAGGCTTATGAATTCATCCAGGTGTTCTATCCCACACGGGGAGTCCTGGGTTATTATTCGGTCGATACCGGAGCGGTCGATGTGCTGCCGGGTGCGGACGATCCCGAGTATGTCTATTGCAACGCGGCATGGAGCCCCGACGGGTCATGGCTAGCGGTCACACGGGCGAAGTCGCGTCCGCCGAACGTGGACGGCCAACCCCGGCCCCGGTACGCCAACGATCCCAACGAAACTCCCATCCAGTATGACCTCGTACGAATTCCATTCAACGGGGGCAAAGGCGGCAGGGCCGTTCCCATCGAGGGAGCCTCGGACAACGGCATGAGCAACAACTATCCGAAAATTTCCCCCGACGGCAAGTGGATCGTGTTCGTCAAATGCAAAAACGGTCAGCTCATGCGACCGGACAGCCGTCTCTGGATCGTTCCCGCGGAGGGCGGCGAAGCCCGGGAAATGAACTGCAACACATCGCTCATGAATTCATGGCACAGCTTTTCACCCAACGGCCGCTGGCTGGTGTTCTCTTCCAAGAGCAGGACCCCCTATACCCAGCTCTTTCTCACCCACATCGACGAGAACGGCATGGACACTCCGCCGGTGCTCATTCCAAACTCTACCGCCCCCAACCGCGCCGCCAACATCCCCGAGTTCGTCAATATCGACTACGACGACATGGACGAGATCACCGTGCCCGCCATAGCCTACCGTATCCACCACGAGCGCGCCATGGAACTGGGCGACCGCGGGAAGTTCAAGGAAGCCCTCGCCGAACTCAGGCTCGCCCTCGAGGAGAAGCCGGACGACCGCATGGTGGCCTGGGACATCCATTACAAGACCGCCGTGGTGCTCGAGAAGTTCGGCGACATCGCGGGTGCCATCGATCACTACCAGAAAGCCATCGAGATCGAGCCCGCCTATGCCGATCCATATTTCAACATCGCTCTCCTACGGGCCAATCAGGGACGCCTGGACGACGCCGTGGAATACTTCGAAAAGACGGTGGAGGCCATGCCCGGCCACGAGAAATCCTGGTACTACCTGGCCGATATCCGCCTGAAGGACCCGGATTCGCCGCTGTACGATCCGAAGGAGGCCCTCCGCTGCGCGAAGAAGGCCAGCGACATCACCTTCAACCGTGAGCCGCTGATGCTCGAAATCGTCGCCTGGGCCCAGGCGGCCAACGGCGATTACAATAACGCCCTTACCACCATGGAAAAGGCGCTCGAATACGCCCGCCCGCGAAATATCCAGCCGCACATCCAGCGCATCCAAAAGGCCATCGCCGAATATCGTGAAAAAGCGGGGTGAGGGGGAGGATGTTTCATGGTTTTGAAAAGCGAACGCTGTTTACACTTTATTGACACTCAATTCAATTATTTGACTTCTGTATGGTGAGAGCCAAATAATAGAATTACAATTGGATAAACACGGTTATTTGTCAAAGAGTAAACTTGAGAGGGCTGGCTATTAAGTGCAAACAACGCTCGAAAATCGCACTAATGTATATTATTCCCCTCACCGCACCATCACCATCTTCCCCTGCCGCATCATCCCGCCGGCCGTGACCCGATAGAAGTACACGCCCGAAGCCGCGGTGTTCCCCTCAGCGCTCCGGCCGTCCCACACCGCGGCGTGGAGGCCGGGTCCCTGCATGGAATCCGAGAGTGTTTTCACCTTCCGGCCGAGGATGTCATAGACCGCGATCTCGACACGCATCTCGGCGGGGAGCTCATAGCGGACGGTTGTCCGGGGATTGAAGGGATTGGGATGGGCGGGATGGACGATGAAGGAGCCGGGCCGTTCGACCACGGCCACGGGATATTCGGAGGCGGTGCGCTTGCTCGAACCCGAGGGGCCGGACGCCTGCACCCAGTAGTAATAGTCCGTGCCGCAGCGGGGTACGGTGTCGATGAACT
>CAYNWJ010000348.1:0-4980 GCA_964400815.1 uncultured bacterium | reverse complement strand
GCCGCGACGACGCCGGCAAGTTCCTCAAGGTCTATGTGGACGACGGCATTCTTCCGTCCGATCCCTTCATGACCCTCGACCAGTCCGGTGTCGGACAGCTCGTTGAAATGGGAATCAAGAAGGGACGCTCGGCCCGGGAAAAGCTGAAGGTCGGCATATGCGGAGAGCACGGCGGCGATCCCGAGTCGGTCAAGTTCTGCCACCGGGTCGGCATGGACTATGTGTCCTGTTCACCGTTCCGCGTTCCCATCGCGCGTCTCGCCGCAGCACAGGCCGCGGTTGCGGACAAGAAGTAGCTATGCTGTGACGCGCACATCGAACGTTCCAACGAAAAGGCTCCCTCTCGAACGGGGAGCCTTTTTGCTGAAGTGTACAAGGCGCGCAGTAAACTGATCCGTTTTCCAATCGTAAAAAATGCAGGATACGGTCAGACCATCACGTTGTTTTTGAAGACGAAGGGGCTCTTTGCAGCGTGCGGAAAACATGAAAAGGCAAACGTCTCCGGCCACTTCCGGGACCATCTTCTCTTCCGAAAGGAGATAGTGACATTCCGGCGGTTTTCCCCTGTCTCCCATTGAAAAGGGGACAGTCCGGAACAGACGGAGGCTTTGACTGAAAAGCCGCTGAATCGTGTGTTCGGGGAAAATGAGGGATTGCTCGTTCGCCGCTTGACGGCTGCCGTGGAATGGTCTATCCTAAATGAAGGAACATCGGTTTCGCATGTCACGAACACCATCGCATTGGAAATGAAGGAGGGCCGCATGCAGGAGAAAACAAGGGTCGGCGTCATCGGATTCGGTATGGCCGGACGGAACATGCACACCAGGGCCCTCGTCGAAGGGCTGTCCGATATCGTCGAGGTCGCCGCCGTGTATACCCGACGCCCCGTCCCTCCGGAAGGGGAAGCTCCGGATGATTTTCCGGCGGGCGACGGGGTGGCCTTCTACACCGACTATGACGCCTTTCTCGTCCATGACGGTCTGGAGGCGGTGCATGTCACCACGCCCAGCGGCCTGCACCGGGATTTCGTCGTACCGGCGGCGAAGGCGGGGAAGCACGTGGTCTGCGACAAGCCGCTGGAGGTCACCCTCGCGAAAGCCGACGAGTGCATCGACGCCTGCCGTGAGGCCGGCGTGCGCCTGAGCGTGAGCTTCCAGAACCGTTACAACCTCCACATGGCCAAGCTCAAGACCGCCATCGACGACGGCATGTTCGGCGATCTCGTCTCCGGCACGGTCGAAGCGAAGCTCTACCGCGACCCGGAATACTACACGGAATCCTCCTGGCACGGCTCACTTTCCCTCGACGGCGGCGCGGCGCTCATGAACCAGGGCATCCACTATATCGACCTGGTCCAGTGGCTCATGGGGAACAGAGCGGCCCGCGTGCGCCGGGGTGTCGCCCAACGGGTGCATCACACCTGCATCGAGGCGGAAGATTTCGGCTATGGTGAGATCGAGCTCGAAAACGGCGCGGAGATGATCGTCATCGGCGGCACCTGCTTCAAGCCCGGCATCGATCAGCGCTTCGAGATCAAGGGGACCGACGGCTGGGTGCGGGTGGTCAACGGCGTCGTGACCCGGGCGTACAGGAACGGCGGGGACATGCTCGACTATTTCGGCGAGGTCGAGGGGGTCACCCAGTCGGGATCGTCCCCCGTGCAGGGACTCGAGAACCACCAGCGCTACTTCAGAGCCTTCTACGACGCCCTCCGGAACGGCGGCGAAACACCGGTCACCGGCGGGGAGGCCCGCGCCAGCGTCGAGATCATCCTCGGCATCTACAAGGCCCACGAGACGGGCGGTCCGGTGGACTTTCCGCTCGAGGCGGGGTATGCGCCGAAGTTCGGGGACTAAACAGAGGGAAAGAAAGCAATAATCGCCGCTCAACCCTCCTTACGCTTTCGAGGCGCCCCTTCTCTTCAGGTACTGAAGAGAAGGGGCCGAGGGGATGAGTTTTGATCATCCTGTTTCATCAGAACTGCTCTCTTCTACAACAACTCCTTCCGGTTCCCGTACACCTTCTCCACGGCGCGGACGATGTCCACGGCCTCTTCGGGGTCGGCCAGGAGGTGGGTCTGCGGGATCATGAGGCCTTCCTTCGCCGCCTGTTCCGCGCCGGGCAGGTTCATGGCGTTGTAGTCCGGATAGTCGAAGGGCGGGAGGTTCTCCTTGCGGTAGGCTGGCTGACGGTACAGCGGGAAGCCGTAGCCGCCCGTCACGGTCACACCTTCCGCGCAGACGGCCTCGACGAACTTCTCCTTGGGCAGACCGTCCCACTCGTCCTCGATGTAGCGCAGGGCCAGGACATGGTGGCTCCGGCGTGTTGAATAATCGGGCTCGGGGGCCATGGTCCTGATGCCGGGCATGCCCTGGAACTTGTTGTAGAGAACGTCGTGGGTGGCGATGCGGCGGTCCATCTGCTCGTCCTGACGGCTGAGCTGTGCGATGAGGAGGGCCGCCTGGAACTCGGTGAGGCGCTGGTTGGGGGCGATGTTCTCCATGTGGTACCAGGGCTTGCCGGGCCAGCGGCCGCAGTTCATGAAGGACCAGCAGCGGGTGCTGACATCCTCGTCGTCGGTGATGATGATGCCGCCCTCGGCCGACTGCATGTTCTTGGTGAACTGGAAGCTGAAGGTCCCGGCCTTCCCGATGGAACCGAGGCCCCGTCCCTTGTAGTACCCGCCCCAGCAGTGGGCCGCGTCCTCGATCACGATGAGGTTGTGTTTGTCCGCGATCGCCATGAGGGCGTCCATGTCCACGGGCCTCCCGAAGAGATGCACGGGCATGATGGCCTTGGTCTTCGGGGTGATGGCCGCCTCGATCCGGTCGAGCCGCATGTTGAGGGTGTCGGTCTCCACGTCCACATAGACGGGAATGCCGCCGTTGAGGATGATCGATGTCGAGGTGGCGATGAAGGTCATGGGAGTGGTGATGACCTCGTCGCCGTACCCGATCCCCAGCGCCTGGAGCGCGATGATCAGGGCCGAGGTGCCGTTGGTGCAGGCGATGCCGTATTTGGCTCCCTGGAATTCGGCGTACAACCGCTCGAACTCCCCGACCTTTTCACCGAACCACCACTTGCCCGAATGCAGCACATCCAAGAGCGCTTTCTCCTCGCGTTCGTCCCAGACCGGCCATTCCTGGAGCGGTTTCGACCTGACCGGCGTTCCTCCCAGAAGCGCAAGTTCGCTCATCTCGCCATCCTTTCCGTTGGGGTGCGTCGTGTATGAACAGACACTTCGAATGTACGATGGAACGGCATGCCGGACCGTTCCCTGCGGCATGCCAAGGATGTATTAAGATACCGGAGGGCGCCGTTTCACGCAACCATTTTCAGGCATGAACAGCCTGTTTCACACGGGATCAGCCGTCCTTCTTCTCCGTGTTGTACCCCCGGTCGCCGTAAGGTCTGAGCTTGTCCAGCCACATGGCGAGCAGGCAGTCACGGTCGGCGAAGGGATCGCTTCCCGGATCGTCCGTGGGCTCGACGAAATCGAGGATATCGAAGGTGAAGCTCTCCTCACCGTACTTCTTCCAGTCCTCCTGGAGTTCTCTGACCGGATGGGAGCCGAAAGCGAGAGTGGCCCGGCACCGGTTGATCGCCGCGCGGACATCGACGCCGCCCTCGACATACAGTTTGCCGGTCTGCTCGTTCCTCACCTGGAACACGCCCACCGGACGAGGTGTTTCCTTGTAGTCGCGTATTGCCTTTTTGCGATCCTCATGGTTCATGGGATGGGTCCTTTCCAAAAAATTCGATCTTCTCGATGTTGAATAGTTTCGACTTAACCGGTTTCAGTCCGGACATGGCTTCCAACCGTTAGCAGAAACATGGGTCACTTCTATGCAATCCGGTATGCAACACTACACCACCTCGGATGGAGTAACGCTTCACCCGCTCATAACACCGATGGAAAGCAGGCCGAAGGCCAGTGCGGAGGCGATCAGCAAAACCCCTCCGGCCATCACATTTCCCGAAAAGACAACCGGCACGGCCGCCAGCAGACCGGCCACTCCCGTTACGATGCATCCGCCGACCGCCAGTCCCGCGATCGTATTTCCCCGTTCTGTCGAATCACGCATCGATCTCTCCTGATTTTTCATGAGGGCTCCGGCCAGCCTTCGCACATGCCCCCCATCCACCGTCTCGTGCGTGTCAGGGCCGCCCGTTCTTTCTTCGTATGGTTGGCGTTCATTCCATTCGCCTGAAAAAAATATATCATCTGCGGCAGCAACCCAAAGGATTTCCCTGCCGCACGCGATATGTTCCGTCGTCCCGGTTTCGCCATTCCATTTGACTTATCTTCGGGAAATCGCCATATTTATATGTATAAGGACACGATTGTCAACAGGAAGGAAACGTCATGAAACATATCTCTTTCGCACGCCTCGCGCATGGGACCGTGATCGCTGCCCTCGCCCTGTTCGGGACATCGCCCGCTTCGGACGCCGAACCGGTGACGCTCTATAAACAGGCAAACATCGAAACCGCCCGGGAGAACATCAGGCGTTATCAATGGGCGCGGGACATCGTGGAGCAATGGGAACGGAGCGTGGAGCCGGTCATGGAACGCGACCGCGCTTTTTTCGAGGAGATGATCGAGCCCCTGACCATGTGGCCGCTGTACGGCCAGAGCTGCCCGGCCTGCGTGGGCGAACAGTCCTCCATGGGGGAGACCGGCCTGTGGGAGTGGAGCTTCGACGATCCCGAGCGGATACGCTGCAAATATTGCGGCACGGTCTATCCCAACCCCGAATATCCCGAGACGGGATCGATCACCTGCCCGCGCATGGGGCAGACCTTCACCTTCTATCTCACCGAAGAGGAGCGCGCCCACCCGGACGACACCTCGGGAAAACATGCATTCCGATGGGCGAGCTGGCCGGTGCACACGAGTTTCAGCGGAATCATCCGCTACAACAAGGCCTCCTGGTGCGTGAACAAAATCCCCACCCTCGCCAAGCTTTACGCTGTCAC
>CAYNWJ010000347.1:3728-4998 GCA_964400815.1 uncultured bacterium | reverse complement strand
CGCGCGTGACGGTGAAGGAACGCTGTGGTTCGGCACGACGAGCGGCATCGTCTCCTTCAAAGACGACGAGCTCACCGACCGCACGGCCGAGGCCGGTCTCGGTGAGATCGATGTCCGGGCGATTACGGTCGACGGCGACAGGGTGCTGTTCGGCACCGGGAGCGGCAAGCTCGTGGAATACAAGAACGGTCAATGGGATGTTTATGGCAGCAGCTATTTCGATATCGGGTCCGGCATCTATGCCCTCGCCATTTCCCCGTCCGGCGGCATCTGGGTGGGCACCGAGGGCGACGGCATCGTGGGCGTGGAGGACGGTAAAACCATGAGGCTCTCGGTCGAAAACGGCCTACCCTCGAATCTCGTGCGCTCCCTCGATTTCAGCGGCAACACCCTCTGGGCCGCCTGCTTTGGCGGCGTGGCGGAGATCGATCTGGCAAGCGCCGGAGAGTAGTACGCTCAGCGTCTGAACTGCCTGCAATAGAAAAACCCCGTATTCCGTGATTCGGATGCGGGGTTTTTTATTCATAGCAGCACTTTTTTTTCTCGCGACGAAAAATACTTGCATCATTCCATGCATGCGATATATTGGAAACGAGAATACATTATTTATGGTGTCAGGGGAGTTCCATGCGACAGCATATCATTCCCGCTGTCTGCTTCGTGTTTTCGACAATCCTTGCGGCGGCGGTTTCTTTCGGCGCGGTGACCGGTACGGTGACGGACAAGAACGGCGATCCGGTTGCAGACGCGACCGTTACATTCATCCAGGAAAATCATCCGGGTAACACCGTGAGCGCGGTCACGGCTTCCGACGGCGGCTATTCCATCGGGCTCACCGTCGGCGTCGGGGATGATACGGATACACCCCGCCCCTTCCATCTCGGCCAGAACTACCCGAACCCCTTCAATCCCGCCACGACGATTCCATTCGCTCTCGATGCACGTTCCCGCGTTACGCTGACCGTATACAATATCATGGGCCAGCGGATTGCCATGCTCGTCAACTCGGAGATGGAGGCGGGTCAACACACGCTCACCTGGAACGGTATGGATGAAGCGGGAAATCATGTCAGCACCGGCGTCTACCTTAAACTATTGAGCCTTGACATTATTTTTGTTTTTTGACATGAGGGAGCGGTGAGGGGAATCTGCCGGAATTTCTAATAAAAATCAGGGTTCTACATTCCCTGCCGGACTGGCAAACAGATGTACAAAAAAGGTTAACAATGACAAAATACGTCTTTGACACGAACATTGTAATTAAACTCTG
>CAYNWJ010000347.1:0-3718 GCA_964400815.1 uncultured bacterium | reverse complement strand
CTGGGACGAACGGCCGGATGTTCTTGATCTCCTCGATGCTCACGATGACTTTGACTATGTCGTTACTAACGAGGTTTTACTGGAATTGGTCAATGGAGAACCTGATCAATTCCTCCCGACAGCGAGCCCTAAATACTTGCAGATCATTAAACACATTCGCAATGCCGGCTATGCTGGCGAGGGTGGTAGGACAAAAACGCCGTTTTTGATTAATCGGATTGACGGAGAGCCCGACGTACTTATTGGCAATCGTATTACAAATATTGATCTCAGCTCGATAATGTTCTGTCAGAACAACCCCGAATACTACCTCGTAACGAACGATGAGAAAATGTTAAAGAGCGCGGACAAAGTAATGGAAATTGGCCACGTGCTTAATTTCAATATGTTTCTGGAACATTTACAATCATCAGGTCTTGTCGAATAGTCCAAGAAGCACATCATTTTGGGTGAGCACCTGTAGAAGCCACATTCGAACAGGGCACCGACAAGATTTATCGTGGCGGTATCTGAAACAATAATGCCAGGAATTGCTATGGCTAACCGTAACAGAAACAATCCAGTAACATGAAATAACATTCTCGGCTTCCGCATAGTCCGCAGGCCACAGTAAAAAAAGGATTCAATCTTCCGCCTGCATGTTTCTGCCACACTACCGCTTCTCCTCCACTTTCATCTCCCGCACCGCGAGAGGGTTGTTGAATTCCTGCGCCGCCTTGACGACATAGTCCCTGAATTCGGTCTCGGTGGTGTTTTCCAGACCCTCGCTCCATGCCCCCGCGAAGAGATACTCGTAGGTCCGCTCGTCGTTCGCCGGGACGCGGAAGACGTGGTTTCCGCCATAGGCGTCGATGTTCCGGTATTCCGGCAGGTACTCGTCCTTCACCACGAGCGCGATGCCTTCGAATTCCAGGACTTTCCGGAGTTTCTCCTCGCCGGTCTCGTCGGGATGGGGCGACTCGATGGGCACGTCCCTGCCGAAGGAGATGATCGTGCCGCCGTTCTGGAAGGTCTTGTACTCGTTCATGATCTCGCGCATCCCCACGCCGAACATGGTTTCCGGATTCTCGGGAATGAACTCCTTGAAGACGGTCTTGCAGGTGGACCAGCTCTTGTTCGCATAGGCGGTGAAATACTGCTCGATCTCGTAGAGGCCCGCCCCCGAGCGCCAGTTCATGATGCGGAGGAGGATGACGCTTCTCTTGGGACCGTTGACAACCACGTCCCGTGAATAGCGCGTGTTGTAGAACTGGCCCATGTGGCTGGTGGGGCTGAAACGCGGGCGTGACACCGAGTCGGGGAAGGCCGGTTCCTCGAACAGGCACACCCCCGCCGCCCCGAAGGTGCTCCCCACCAGAAGGATGTCCATGCCGTACTCGTAGGGCCGGTTGTATCCCGCCCAGTTTTTGATGCACTCGAAGGGCGAGATGAATATCTCCTCCCGCTTGCCGTACATGTCCACGTCCGTGAGGGTCGCGATCTTCCAGCCGTGGACCGCCGATTCCCACCAGCAGATCACGTTGCGTTCGTAGTTTCCCACCACGCAGTGGGTGTCGTGTGGATAGAGCCCCCTGAGCCAGACAACCTGCGGCGGCTGGACATAGACATAGATCGTCTTTGTCTCCCGGGCGCGGATGTCCACGGTGAAATAGAGCTCGTCCCAGAGGCCGTCCTTGTCCAGGTCGTCAAGCTGGTAGTGGAGATAATGGCCGTTGGTCTCTTTGCGCGTCTTCCAGCCGCCCACGGCGCGGATTTCCTCCTCGGTGGGCTCGGGGTCCGGCGGCAGTGTGGGATCGACGACGGTCACATAGAAGTCGCTGATATCGGGAAGGGGAAACGTTTCCCGCGGCAGGGCCACCGGGCATTCGGTCCGGTCGAAGTCGAGATCGTTTTCGAGGACCACCTTGACCCGCGTGCCCGGGGTGTAGTCCCCCTCGGTATACCAGCCGTAATCCCGTCCCGTCTGACCATGGGACGCGGCCGCCGAAAGAACGAGAAACATGATGACGCATGCTGCCTTTTTCATGAATGACTCCGTCGTATCGATGTGAGTGGTGCCCATGCGGTGCTGCGATTTCAGCCGTGTCAGTTCTTCCGACCGCCCTTGAACCATTCGAGGAGATCACGGTTTTCGCCGTTACGCTCGATTTCGGCGCGGTACTCCCGGGCCGTTGCGGAAAGATCGGCCACGATGTCGGGATATTCTTCCGCCAGGTCGAACCGTTCGGACGGGTCGTTTTCCAGGTCGTACAGAAGCGGTGGCTCTGCTATTCGCCACGTGCTCATGCTGTAGACATACTCCCGGCCCGGATGTTCCTGGTAGCGGAAATGCAGTTTCCACTTCCCTTTCCGCACGGCGCAGAGGTGCTCGTTGCGGTAATAGAAGATGGTGCGTTCAGGAAACGTGTTCCCTTCGAGCACGGGCATGATGTCGATGCCGTCGATTGGCCTGTCATCCGGCGCCGTCCCGCCCGCCAGTCCCACCAGTGTGGGGAAAAAGTCCAGCACGGACATCACCTCCATGTTGACCTCGCCTGCGGGGAGCCGCCCCGGCCATCGCGCAATGCCCGGCACACGCATGCCGCCCTCCCAGGTGTCCCCCTTCGCACCCCTGAGCGAGGCCGCCGTGCCGCCGCGGCCGCCCTGTGTCATCCAGGGGCCGTTGTCGCTGGTGAAGAACACGAGGGTGTCCTCGTCCAGGCCCAGACGGTCGAGGGTGTCGAGAATGCGGCCCACGCTCCAGTCAATTTCTTCGATCACATCGCCGAAAAGCCCGCGACGGGATGTGTCCTTAAACTCGTCCGAGGCGAAGAGCGGCACATGGGGGAATGTGTAGGGGAGATACAGGAAGAAAGGCTCGTCCCGCGACTTCTCGATGAATGCCACCGCCTCGTCGGTATAACGCTTCGTGAGCGTGGTCTGGTCGGTCGGATGCTCGACGATCTCGTCGTTACGCCAGATGTCCGGGTCCTTCATGTCGTTGGAATAGAGGATGCCGTAATAGTAGTCGAATCCCTGCCTGAGGGGACGGTATTCCTCCGTGTGACCCAGGTGCCATTTTCCGATGCAGGCGGTATGGTAGCCGTGGGGCTTGAGAGCGTCGGCGATGGTGATCTCATCGGTGGACATGCCCCGCGTGTCCGGGGGGAAGAAGACATGGATCACGCCGGTGCGGATGTTGTTCCTGCCGGTCAGGAGCGCCGAACGCGACGGCGAGCAGACGGGATTCCCCGAATAGAACTGTGTGAGCTGGACACCCTCGTCGGCCATGCGGTTGAGATTGGGTGTCCTGATGGTCGGGTGGCCGCCGCGGGCCCAGTCGCCGTACCCCATGTCATCAGCGAAGAGGATGATGAAGTTCGGTTTACGGTCGTCCTGCGTCCGGCCCGGGGATTCATGTTCGGGTTGTCCGCCGCCGCAGTTGGCGAGAATCGACGGCAGTGTTGATGCGCCGAGCGCGCCGCCGCCGGCCCGGCCGATGAAATCACGTCGTGTCAGGGTGTTCATAACATTCGATCTCCGGTCTTCCCTGTTTCGTGAAGGAGCGAAACCCGTTCCTGGCAATATACGCAATATAGCGGAAATCGTCTGGCGGGCAAAGGTATTCGTGAGAAGGAAATCCACCATTTATCCGGCACACAGATTTACTCCGGCGGTTTTCATTTTCTGAACCGGGATTTTCGGGATTGAGGGATGAACCGTGATTACAATCCTGTCA
>CAYNWJ010000346.1:0-5033 GCA_964400815.1 uncultured bacterium | reverse complement strand
GACCGAGGGCCTGCCTGAGACGCCCGAGGCGATCCTCGCGGAGATGGACCACGCGGGGGTCCACGAGGCGCTGGTGGTCGACGCGCTGGCGATGGAGGCGAACCCGGCGGCGGGGAATGAGCGAGTGCTCGAGCGCGTCCGCGAGCACCCGCGCCTGCACCCGGCGTGGTGCGGGCTGGCGAGCGCAAGCCGCGAACTGCCGCCGCCCGACGAGCTTGTCGCGCGCATGCGCGAGGAGGGCGTCGGGGCGCTCTTCATCTTCAGCAGGCTGATGGACGTGCCGCTTGGCGCGTGGGCCATCGACGATCTGCTGGCGGAGCTTGAGGCCTCCCGCGCGCCGACCTTCATCTCCACGGAGCGCTGGCGCGACCGCGCGGGCGACTGCATGGACTGGGACGCCCTGATGCGCATCTGCCGCGACTTCCCCGACCTCCCCGTCATCGCCACCGAGCCCCGCAACATGTGCCACCAGCGCAGCGCGTACGCCGCGCTCGACGCGGCGCCGAACCTGCGGCTGGACCTCGATCCGAAGATGCATGAGCTTGTCGAGGGCCGCGATTATACCTGGACGGAGGTTCCCGACGGTGTCTGGTACAGGAAAATCCCCCACCTCGAACCGGTCAACACCCCCGGTTCATGGTTTCTGAACGTGGCGAAATTCAAGGCGCACGGCATGGGGATGACACTCTGCTGCAAGAACATCCAGGGATCCATCGCCCATGATTACCAGCAGTTCTGCTGCCGTTACGACCAGGACATGAAGATGGCGCCGGAGCACATGCACGCCGACGCGAAGGATGTGATCGCCGCCAATCATCGCCGCCACCGTGACGAGAACCGCATTCCCCGCTGGGACAAGCCCGGGCAGTGGGGCGGCATCTGGATGGAGACCTGGGCGGCGAGGACCCTCGACCACCTGTCCTGCGCCACCTGCGGCCTGCATGTGATCGAGGGGGTATACGGCAGGGACGGCAACGGCAGCACATCGGGCCCGCATCCACTGGACCGTGTGCACGACTACGAGGAATCCCGCGCCCATTCGAAGACCGGCATGCCCCGTGACTACATGACCAACATTGTCATCTTCGGCAAAAACCCCTTCCTCACCGATATCGTCGGGCACTGGCTGGGCGGGCACGAGCCGGGGAACTTCGGCCTCTTCCACATGGCGATGGAGCGGGGGATGCTGGACAGGCTCGACCCCCGTTCGATTCCCGTCTATCTGTGGGAGGACGGCGCCGCGAAACTGACACCCCTCGAGGAATTCACCCGCACCCCGCTGGTGTGCTATTACCTGACCCGCAACTACGGCGGCATGAACGAGCCCATGTACCACCTGGTCGACGAGCCGTTCGACTATTCCCTCGTTACGGGGGCGCGTGAGCCCGCACGGCCCGCGAAACCCGCCGTTCGAGCGCTCGGATACGGTTCGCATGCAGTAACGGGAGACCGGATGTGTGTCGAGTTCGCCCTGCCGGAGGCCGGGGACGTTCGCGTTACGGTGTCGCCGGAGGATGGCTCCCGGAGCGCGGAGATTGTCGTCGGGGGCAGCTTTGCCGCCGGCTATCACATGGCGTCTCTGAAGGTCAGGCGTGACGCCCCCGGCGGCTGGATGCTCCGGCTCGAAAGCACCGCAGGCGCCGCCGCGCAGAGGGTCCGCCAGGCATGACCGCTTCCGCGTTTTCCCTCCGTCCCGATGCGAACCGTCAACCGCAGACCATGGTCCGGCCCGTATGCTGATCGCCTCGAACATTACGAAATCCTATGGCGACCGCGTCCTGTTCTCCGATGTGTCGTTCAGTCTCTATGCCGGGGACAGGCTCGGCGTGGTGGGGGCCAACGGCAGCGGAAAGACCACGCTCCTCAACATCCTGGCCGGGAGATCGGAGCCTGATGCGGGGGAGCTGTTCCTCCGCAAGGGAGCGGAAATCGGCTATCTTGAGCAGGTCGCGGGATTCTCCGGGGATCAGCCGCTTCTTTCCGCGGTCCTCGATACACGGACCTCCCTCGAGCATTTCGAACACCGCCGGACCCTCGTCAACGAGCGGCTCGCGGAAACCAACGACGAAGACGGGCAGGCGAAGCTCCTCGCCGAGCTGGGCGAAATCGAGACCCGTATCGAACACTCCGGCGCATACACCCGGGAGTTCGAGGCGAAAAAGATCCTCGCCGGACTGGGGTTTTCCGGGGACGACCACGAACGGCTCATGGGCGAGTTCAGCGGCGGATGGATCATGCGCGCCGGTCTGGCGAAGCTCCTGATATCCGAACCGGATGTGCTGTTCCTCGACGAGCCCACCAACCACCTGGACCTGGACGCGGTCATCTGGTTCGAGGGTTTTCTCCTGTCCTATCCGGGGGCGGTGATCGTGATCAGCCACGACCGGGCCTTCCTGAACCGCATGGCCACCACCATTCTCGCCCTCGAACACGACCGCACCATCCTCCACCACGGCAGCTACGACGATTTCGTGACGGCGCGCGAAAAGGAGCGCGAGGTCATCGAGGCAACCATCAAGAACCAGGAACGGTTCATCGAGAGCGAGACACGGTTCATCAACCGCTTCCGTTCGAAGAACACCAAGGCAACCCAGGTCCAGAGCCGCATCAGGCGCCTTGAAAAGATGGAGACGGTCACGCGCCAGGCGAAGGCCCGGACGGTCAATCTGAAGATCCCGCCGTCTCCCCGGAGCGGCAAGACGGTGCTCACCCTCGACCGGGTGACCTTCGGCTATGACGGGGCGCCCCTCTATGACGATCTCGAGCTCACCCTCGTCCGGGGGGAGCGGATAGCGCTCGTGGGGCCCAACGGCGCCGGCAAGACCACCCTTCTCAAGCTGATGGCCGGCGTACTCGCTCCGGGCGGCGGCGAAATCCGCCTCGGGCACAATGTCCGGTCGGCCTATTACGCCCAGCATCAGGCGGAACAGCTCACTCCAGGCAGCACCGTCCTCGACGAGCTGCGCCTTTCGGCCGTGGACGAGACCGACGAGCAGCTCAGGACGGTTCTCGGGGCGTTCCTGTTCACCGGCGACGATGTTCACAAGCGTGTCTCCATGCTCTCCGGCGGGGAGCAGGCGCGGCTCGCCCTCGCCAAGCTCCTCCTCCATCCGGCGAACCTCATCCTCATGGACGAGCCCACCAACCATCTCGACATCCCGTCGCGGGACATCCTGACCGATGCGCTCTCGTCATATGACGGCACCCTGTGTCTGGTAACCCACGACCGCCGGCTCATCGACGCGGTCGCCACCCATATCGTCGAGGTCGTGAACGGCGTGGTGACGGTCTATCATGGGAATTTCAGCGACTATGCGGCGAAGAAGAAACGTGAACGGGAGCGCGAGCAGGATTATCTCAAATCGGCCCGGGAGCCTTCCGATGACCCGGGAGACCGGCTGTCCGAGAAGGAGCGCAAGCGTATCGAGGCCGAGCGGCGCAACCGCTTCTACCGCGAAAGCAAAAACGTCCAGGAACGCATCGCTGTAATCGAGACGGAGATGGAATCCCTCGATGCCCGCAAGGGGGTGCTCGAGACGAACCTGGCCGATCCCGCGTCCTTCGACGGCAGGAACGAGCTCAACGCCGCCCTCAACGAATACGACGACATCGTCCGCCGCCGCGAGGCCCTGGACGAGGAATGGCTGGAGCGCTCGGAGGCGCTCGAAAAGATACGGACGGAGGTGTACGGGGACGGGGAGGAGTGACGCCCTGACGGCGAAACATCTTGCACTCGCGGGGAAGCGGCTGTTACTTTCTGTAGGCGGCCGGCACGCACCCGGCATCACGGTACTTTCACATGATCGGCGCATCCATGGTTGATGAACGGGAACATACGCAATCGAGGGCCTCACGCTGGCTCGCCGGGCTCCACCGCTCGTCGGGCCGGGCGGCGACGGTGTTCGTGGTCTCCTTCGGCGCGGAGACGATGATGCTCTATGCCTGGTACGTGTTCATCGTCGCGGGGAGCTATTCGAACCTGCTCAAGTCCCTTCTCGTCTCCGGGCCCATGTATGCGCTTCTGCCGGTTCCCGTGGTGTTCTTGATCCTTCTCCGCTTTCGCATGGCCGAGGCCGGCGGAATTCCGGAGCGCTCCATGTCACGCAGGATCGTCCTGCCCCTTCTGGCCTATGTCGCCTTCGTCACCCTCTTCTTCGTCTGGCCCCAGCTGCCCGGTTTCCGCGAGGTGATGGGGCAGGTCCGCATCAGTCCCTTCGTGTTTTCGCGGATGATGCGCCTCAAATGGATCGTGCTTCTGTTCGTCTGGCTGTGGTGGTGTGACCGCTTCCGGTTCCGTCCGGATACGGTGATCATATGCCTGTTCGCGTTTTCCATCTACTGGGTGTTCTGGAAATATTACAACAATGCCGGCTTCGTGCTCCAGCGCAATCCCGGCGGTTTCGCCGACGCCGTCATGGAGATTTTCAATGTCGGAGGGCAGTACCGGCGGTTTTCCGGGGCGCTCAGGGGCAAGATGTTCGCCGTGGCGGTCTATGCCTATGTCAGTCTCATCGCTGCCATCCGCAGGAGGATCGCGCGTTACGGCCGTCAGCCGCTCAGGGAGCTGTGGTCGAGCCACTTCAGGGAGTGGCGGTGATCCCGTCCGGCGGCCGATGGCACACGCGAATCCGGAAAAATGAACCCGATGAAACAGCGAGCCCCGCGAAATAGAACGCTGACCTGTTCCGGCGCGGAAAGGAAGCGCTTTCTGCGTGACATTCTCCTGCTCGACCGTCCCGCCGCGCCCGCGGATATCACGGACCGCATCATCAACCAGGACATCGCCGCCTGCGCCGGATACCTTCCGGGCGGCTTCGTCGATCTCCTCATCCTCGATCCCCCGTACAACCTCACAAAGGACTATCACGGCCGCCTGTTCCGGTCGCGTAAGGCCGGGGACTATGCCGCCTGGTTCGGGACGACCATCGAATCCCTGATGCATGTTCTCAAGCCCGACGCCACCGTATATGTATGCAGCGACTGGCGGACCTCGAACCTGGTCTTTCCTGTCCTCGACCGCCGTTTCCATGTCC
>CAYNWJ010000345.1:0-5046 GCA_964400815.1 uncultured bacterium | reverse complement strand
CACATACTCGATCATGCCGTTCTTGTCGGTGATCATCATCATCACGGAGCTCTGCTCCAGGGCGCTGGAGAGCCGTGAAATCTGCTCTTCGGCGCGCACCCGCTCCGATATGTCCCTGAGAATGCAGGTGGCGATCTTTCTTCCCTGGACCTCGATGCTGGATATGGACCCCTCGATCTCGAAACGGGTCCCGTTCTTCCTCAATCCCTGAATCATCCGGGGGCCTCCCATCCTGCGGCCGGTGCGTGGGTTCCTGAGAAAATCGCGCACCTTTTCCTTGTGGTTGTCACGGTACATGCCGGGTATGAGATCGCAGAGCGACGAGCCGATGACCTCGTCCGCGGAATAGCCGAAAATGGTTTCGGCGCCCGAATTGAACAGTGTCACCCTGCCCTGCTCGTCGATGGATATGATGGCGTCCTCGGCGATGTCCACGATACCCCGGAGCCGCTCATTGGATTCGCGTATCATCCGTTCCGATCTCACCCGCCCGGAGATGTCCTGGACGAGGGCCGCGAAGAACCGTATGCCGCCCTCTTCGTTACGCACGCATTTCGTGGAGATGCTTGCGTGAATGGCCACGCCGTCCTTTCTTATAAAGCGTTTGTCAAGCGTGTATCCCTCGATCTCGCCCGCAAGGACCTGCTCGAAGAGTTCCACATCCTTGTCGATGTCCTCGGGATGCGTCAGTTCCTCCCATGTGGTGGCGGCAAGCTCCTCACGTTGATAGCCGAGGATGGAGCAGAGTTCGTCGTTGAACAAAAGCCAGTGCTTGTCCGGTGTTGTGATGGCCATGCCGACCAGGCCGAGGTCGAAATACATCCGTATCTTCTCCTCGCTCGTGTGCAGCCGTTCCTCGGCCTCCTTCTGCTCGGTGATGTCGCGGGCGGCCGCGAAGATGAGCCCTTCGTTCATCAGGGGATGGAAGTTCCATGACAGCCAGCGTATCGAGCCGTTGCGGGCGATGAAGCGGTTGACGAAGTACGGGATGGTTTCTCCACGTTCGAGGCGTTTCAGCATTTCACCGGTCATTTCCCGGTCGGCCTCGTGAACAAAGGATGTCCAGGTCTTCTTCTTCAGTTCTTCATGATGCCATCCGAGAGAGGAGTTCCATGCGGGGTTCAGCTGTTTGAAATATCCGTCGAATCCTATCACGCAGAGCATGTCGCGGGAGAGTTCGAAAAGGAGTTCGCGTTCACGTTCGCTCTGGCGGACGCCGGTTATATCCTGCGTTGTGCCCATCATCCTCAGCGGATTTCCCGCCGTATCGAAACCGTCCACTTTGCCGTGTATACGGAACCAGCGGTAGCCGCCCTTGGCGGTTCTGAGACGGAACTTGCAGTCGAACGTCTCGCCGGCTTCCTCCAGGAAAGACATTTTCTCGAGCGCCACCGCCCTGTCCTCGGGATGCATGATCCCCAGCCACCAGTCAACAGAATCCCCGATGGAACCGGAGTCGTAGCCCAGTATCCCGATGATGCCGGGGCCGGTCTGCACGGTTCCGTCCGCGATATCAATCTCCCACCACGACATGTCGGAGCTCCACATCAGGCGGTCGATCCAGTCATCGGACTTCCATCCATCCGAAACCCGCCCCGTCTCGGAAAGTTTTCCGCTGTTCCGTTCCTTTTCCGATCCAAGCAGTTCGAGTTCCCGCTCGAGCTTCTTAATCTCTAGTTCCAGATCGGATTTCGTCCTGCGCGATCGCGATGTGGACATCGATACCACCAGCCTTTCGTTTCCTCATGAGGGTCATGCGGATTGCATGTGAATGGGCAGAGGTACTCGAGAGCACTATTCGTGCCAAAAAGCGGGGGGTATCGCTACATAGTGAAATACATGAATTTACTGGGAAAGGGGAAAGCCGGAAGGTGACAGACGGTGTCGCGATATGGTCAGTGTGATCGATATCCCGCACCGTGGAAACGAGGGGGGATCAGGATACGGGTCAGCCCGGATCCTTTTCTTCCCATGCGTT
The DNA here is from genome assembly GCA_964400815.1 of uncultured bacterium. Lineage (GTDB taxonomy): Bacteria > Latescibacterota > Latescibacteria > Latescibacterales > Latescibacteraceae. Next base: position 3,068 of record CAYNWJ010000345.1, on the reverse strand, counting down.
TGAGATGGGTGTACAATGCCGGGCGGGTGATGGAGAGGAATTCGGCGGTTCGTGTCTTGTTCCACTTGTTCATTTCGAGAGCGCGACGGACGATGTCGTGGGTCCACTGTTCGAGGTCGATGCCCTCCTCGGGAAGGTCCCTGCCTGCCGGGCCGTCGCGGGAGACGACGGTTTGGTCCGCACCGGCGTCCTCACCGCCTCCGGGTCCCCTGAGCCGGAGATGTTCCGGTCTCACTTCATCGTCGTCATGGAGCAGTACCGTGCGCTCGATGACATTTTTGAGCTCCCGGATGTTGCCGGGCCAGTGATGGGCGGTCAGTGTGCGTTCCGTCTCACGGCTCAAGCGTTTGAAGCGTTTTTTCCTCATTTCCGCCGCTCCTGCGAGAAACATCCGCGCCAGAGGCACGATCTCGTCCTTCCGTTCCCGCAGCGGCGGAACCCTGATGTGGCCGATGCTCAGACGGTAGTACAGGTCCTCGCGGAACGTGCCATCCGCTATATGCTCCTCCATGGGCAGATTGGTGGCGCAGATGAAGCGGGCCCCGGTCTCGAGAGGTTTCAGACCTCCCACGCGGTAATAATCCCGCTCCTGAATGACACGCAGCAGCTTGGCCTGGAAATCGGTGGACAGCTCGCCGATCTCGTCGAGAAACAGGGCGCCGTTCCCGGCGAGTTCAAGCTTGCCCTTTTCGCCCCTGCCCTTGCCGCCGGTGAAGGCGCCCGCCTCATAGCCGAACAGCTCGCTCTCGAACAGGGTCGGGGTTATCGCCGCGCAGTTCAGGGCAACGAAGGATGTCGTGACATCTCCGGCGCCGTAATGGACGTAGCGCGCCACCACTTCCTTGCCGGTCCCGGTCTCGCCCTCTATCAGAACGGGGATGTCGGGATTTTCATGGAGGACCTTCGCCGTCTCGAACACGTCCTCCAGCTTTTGGGAGAAGATGCCGATGTCGAGGGTGCCGACCTCCCGCGCGAACGCCTGACGGAGGGAGTGGAGTTCCTGCCGGATGCCCCGCGTGGCTTTCTCTATCTCGTTTTCGAAGTTCTCCGACAGGCGGCGGTGTTCCCTGCGTATGTTCAAATAGTCGCCGATACGCTTGAGATTTATGACAAGCTCCTCCACATCGATCGGTTTCAACATGTAGTCGTGGGCGCCGAGCTTGATGGCCTCCACCGCGTTCCGTATCTCGCCGAAGCCGGTGAAGAGCACAACCTCCGTTTCCTTCAGATCGGGATTGGCCCTGATCTTCTTCAAAAGCTCGATACCGTCCACGTGCGGCATCTGGATGTCCGAAAGAACGACGTGGAAGGTTTGCCTTCCCAGCTCCTCGATCGCCTCGCGCCCGTCGACAACCGTCTCGACGGTATGGCCCTGTTGGGTGAGAAAGTGAAAAAGGCTCGACCTGATCGTCGAATCATCATCAGCCAGGAGTATGTTCATGCTTCAATCTCCATGTCCGTTTCAGTGCAGGGTATTCGAACGTCAAAAACGGCGCCGCCCATTTCGGAGTCGTTTTTTACGGTTATGCCGCCGCCGAGATTGTCCACGATCATGTGGGTTATTGCCAGCCCCAGTCCCGTTCCCGTGTTATTGAGCTTGGTCGTGAAAAAAGGATCGAAGATACGGTCGATTATTTCTTCGGGGATGCCGGGACCATTGTCCGCGATCGTCAACTGGAGATCGTCATCGATCCGCAAGGTCCGGACCAGTATGATTTTGTCTTCGATATCGTGGTCCACAAGCGCATCGATGGCGTTCGATACCAGGTTGACGACGATCTGTTCGATACATGATTTGCGGGTTTTCAGGTTTTCCGCTTTCTCGTCCAGATCGGTGACGAGCCGTATGCTCCTCGCCCTGAGCCTGGCCCCGAGCATGTAGAAAATGGCGAGGACCGCTCGATTGACATCCACCTCCTCGCTTCCGCTTTCCGTGTCGGAACGGATCATTCGGCGCATGTTATGGATGATATCGCTTATTCTTCCGGTCTGCTCGGAGATGAATTCGAGGCTTTCGCGTATCTCCACTTTCCCCGGGACCACGTCATGCTTGAGCCAGTACCGCATGCCGTCCACGGTTATCTTGAGGGATGTGAGGGGCTGATTGATTTCGTGTGCCACACCGGCCGCGAGCGTGCTCATGGAGGCGAGGCGCGCCGAACGGTCCGCGAGCTTGAGCGCGTCCTTCCGCCGTTCCTCCGCCCGCCTGAGATCGGTGATGTCGCGCCCCACGGCCTGGAATTCCGAAAGCTCGCCCGTTTCGGTGAAAATGCCCCGAATGGTCCATGAGATGATCCGATCTCTCCCGTCCGGGCATTTCAGGGGCTGCTCGATGGTCACAGTCGCGTGTTCAGGGGTGATCGTTTCGATCAGACGCTCCAATCCGACACCATCAGCACCATGTCCGCCGGAGAGCAGTGAATTTTGCACGATCCCATCGGCGGCTGTCCCGCAAAGCCGCTTCATCGCCCCGTTCACGAACGTGATGGAACCGTCGGGCCTGAAACGGCAGATCGGCTCGGCCTGATCCTCCACCACGGCGCGGTATCGGTTGTCGCTTTCGATGAGTTTACCCTCCATGCGCTTGCGGTCGGTAATATCCTGAAAGGTTCCGTGAATGACTGCGGGCTTGCCCGTTCCGTCAGTGATGATCCCTGCGTGCAGCCAGAAAATCCTCACCCTGCCGTCGCGGCATATCATGCGTACCTCAATGTCCGCGAGAGGCCGTCCGGCCAGGGAATCGGCGCGCATGGTATCGAGAACGGCGCGGTCGTCCGGGTGAACGTGCTCGATGAACCGCTCATAGGATGGTTTAACTTCGCCGTTTTTGTAGCCGAGAAGCCTGAACATCTGCGGTGACCAGTAATCGTTTTTCGTGTTGATCGTGTGTTCCCAGCTGCCGATGCCGGCGATGCGCTGGGCGATATTCAGCCTGATCCCGGTGAGCCGTATCTCGTTCTCCATGCGCTTGCGAAGAGTTATTGCTCCGGTGATTAAACATATGAATCAAGAACATTCCTCGGACTTCAGTCCGGGATCATAATAACCCCCCTCGGTCTTCGACCGTA
>CAYNWJ010000344.1:0-5051 GCA_964400815.1 uncultured bacterium | reverse complement strand
ATTACCAGCCGAGATAGATCTTGGCAAACAGTGATGAGGACTTGTATTCCTCATATGCGCGATAGGCTTCATCGTAGTCGAGCTGCTCGATGTTGAAGCCGACAGCCGCCCAGACGTCATATCCGAAATAGCTTGTACGGTTCTGGAGCTGAAGCATATATGTCTTCTGGGTGTAATCGTTCTGAGACTGTACATAGTCGGTGTACTGGAGTTCCATTCCTGGAATACCCTGGAGGCCGAGAGACACATCAGTGTTGTCGGAAATGAGGTATCTCAGCATGACCATGGGTATGCGCATCATGTAGTGATCGAGCGGCTGGAGGGATTCCGAGCGGTTCTTCTTGTAGAGCCTGAATTTGACGCCGGGCGAGAAGACGAAGTTGCCCCACTGCTTGGTGTAGACGATCTTGTTGACCATCGCGAGGGTGTTGAGGATATCCTCGGGCTGGTAGGTGGTGTCGTACATGTTTCCTTCGACCTGGAAGTTGCGCTCGAAACGAATGTGGTTTTCGAGGGTGATCGAAGGGATCGCCCTGATGCGTGAATCGAGGAACAGCCGGTTGACCTTGGAGTTTCTGTACTCGAGCTCGTCGAAATAGAGTTCGCGGTCGAATCGACCGAGAGTCGAGGTAATACCGGGCATCAGGTATTCAGAGGTCATGCTCTCCTGCACGCGGATATAGGGATCCTGGATGTTGTCCTGGATACGCTCGTAACGATACTCGGCGTAGAGACGGCCGACATCGAAGACATCATAGTCGAGAAGGAACTTGGCGTAATCGTCGTTCGTCCGGTTGTCGATGCCCACGCCCTTGGTGCGGAACGAACCGACGATGAAGTTCAGGCTTCTCTGCGGAGTGAAGCGGAAGAAGTAGTGGTGGCCCTGACGATCGAGATCGTAGGGAGTGTCCATCTTCATGTCGTCTTCGCGGAAGTCGGGAATCGTGTTGTTGTTGTAGTCATTGCCGAACACGAACTCGTCCGGATCGACATCGAACATGAGGAACGGTTCGTCATAGTCGGGAATGGAGTTGTTGTTCTTGTTGTTGTCGGGGATGCCGTCGTTGTCCTCGTCGTTTCCGGGGAACACACCGTCCGGGTCCTCTGTTTCGAGGATACGGTATCCCATGGTACGCTGAACGAGCTGCGTATCGGGATACATGTCCTCGTCGTCGTTGTCCTCGATGAGAGCCACACGGGACATATAGTTGCGGGCGTTCGGTGCATTGACGCCGTAACTGAAGTCGGTCGCCGCGTAGTTGAAATAGTCGAGATACGGACGGTAGAATTTGCCCATCTTGAACATCTCGCCCCCAAACCCGAATTTATCCCAGTCCTTTGAGGTGGTGATATAATAGGCGTTGTCGATTTCGGACCAGCGATGGCCGGTTCTCGGAGGCATGCCGGCGATGATGTTTTCAGGCTTGCCCGTTCCTGGAGAAGCATCGGCGAACATGTAGTGGTTCGAGTTCTGTACCCACTCGGCATTGACCTTGAAGCCCCGATAGTTGAAATCCGCATCCATACCGTAGATGAGCGAGGCGACCTGGAAGCCGAAATCGAAACTGACCGTGCGGACGTTGGAATTGTCCTTGACGTTGCCTTCCGACTGGGCCACCGTGCGCCAATATGTCGAATTGTACCATGAAGTGGGCTTGCCGGAGGGGTCGTGCCCGCCGCTGGTTTCCAGTGTATATATCTGGGAGGTTTCGATACGGTAGTCGTTGCCGACAGTGGCGGCAGCTTCGATGCGGGTCACCTTGTCGGTGATGCTGCCGATGTCGAACAGATAGACGATGGTATCATAGCCGTTCGCCTGAATAGGCTTGCCGCTCATTTCCGTGCGCGTGAAATACTGGTCGGCGAGATTTTGGCTGAATTTTTTGCCCACGTTGTCTGAATTGAATCCGCGCATCAGGTCCTGGAGATAAATGTAGTCGGCATATTTCGGGATGCGCTCATAAACGTTGTGGTAGTCGTAGTTGGGCGCGCCGATCTTGACGGCCGTGTTGGGATAGACATAGGCGTTTTCGAGCTTGTCGGTGATGGCGCTGGTTCTGTCCAGGCGGCTGTTGTCGAGGACCACGCTGGGAATGATGTCGTCGCGGTAACGGCCGTTGATCTTCAGCCGGATGTCATAGACGATGGGGCCGCCCTCGCCGTCGCGGGGGGAGTCATCGGAGAACCTGACGGCGAGCATGATCGGCGTCGGGGTCATGTTGCTCACGGTGCCGCGCCATTCACGGCCGCGCTCGCGGTTGCCCTGAACGGCATAGGTGTTGACATAGGAGGCGCCGAGGGTGAGCACGCCGAATTTGCGGCGGTAGCGGCCGCCGCGGAGCATGACGCCGCCTCGGCGGATGAGGTCGTTGTAGGTCGGATTGGCGCGTGCGGAGCGGGTGTAGAGACCCATAACACCGCTGCTTATGAGCTTGATCGAGTTGTTCGCCGACTGGAAGTCGATGGAAATTCCATCCATATTGGGAAGGGAAAGAGTGAGCGGCGTGAACTTCGTTCTCAGGGCGCCGGCGGCTGAGATCGAGACTGACCAGTCATCGGTCGATTCCCGCGCCACCCACACGCCGTCCACGTGGGCGGATGCCGATGTGGAGTTGATGTAGTTGTAGGGGGCATGGACCTCATAGGTCCCGTCACCCGAGTAGACCTCCCGCCAGAGATTCGCGCTGTGACGCATTCTGGCGATACGGTCGCCGAACTCGTTGTAGGACCAGCGGCGGCGGCGCTCCTCGATGACGTTGTAAGCTTCGTAACCGCGGAATGCATAGTTCTCGTAGCGGTCCTCCATCTCGTAGAACTCATAGCCCCAGCGTTTGTAGAGATCATAGTTCTGGCCGAACTGGCCGATGAACGTCTGGTTCTCCTCGTGCTTGACGGCCGTGGAAAGAGCGCGCAGACGCTCCTCCGTGGACATTGCCAGCCATTCGTCCTCGGTGAGCTTCCGAAGCTCGTAAATGCTCTCGCCGAAGACCGCCGTTCCGAGAGTGAGAAACGCGGTGAGAATAATCAGACCCTTAGCAACTCGCCTCATATTATGTCTCCATAAAACGATAAAAGTTTATGGTGAAAGCAAATAATATCCCACATGGATTGTTCACCCAAGGTAAATATTAAACGCAACAGCGCAATAACGCAAGTATTAATTTGACAATTTTTCCATAAATTTCAATTTTAGCCAATATACTGAAAACAATGGTAAAAAACCAAAAAAAAATCCCCTGCGGATTCGTTTGCAGGGGATTTTTTCTTTCAGGCCGCTCATATTACCAGAAAAGCCTCTTTCCGGTATCCGACCAGGTGTGGAGATTGACTCCGAGACGGGTGCGCTTGATTTCCGAGAGGTTTCTGAGCGGAACGATCTCGCCGTCCCTGATGAAGTTGATCTTGATCCGTGCCGGATCGCATTCGCCGAGACCCCGCTCCCTGGCTATTCTCGTGTACGGCAATTCATTCGGGTCGTGGCCCATGATGTAGGAGCCGACAGCGTCAACCTCGAGGATCGACATGCCGGCGATGATATAGTTGACGACCTCGTCCCTTCCGGTGTCGAATCCGCTGCCGTCGCGACCGATCACGCCTTCGATGATGTTGATGTCAGGCCTGATCGCGAATGCGGAGTCAATGGCGCGCTGGCACCACTGTTCGTCCCACATCAGCAGCCTGGAACCGATTTCCTCCATGAACACGCGGACCTTCCGGGAATCGCCCTTGATTTTCCTGAAGGCGTCCCATCCGCCCTTGGCCTCGTATTTGGGGTACAGGCCCTCGTAGTCCCAGTGCTTGAAGCCCGCGGCCCGGTGTTTCAGGAAGGCCGCTTCCACGTTCTGGTAATAGTCCTTCACGAAATTGCGGTTGAAGTCGATGTTGTAGGAGTGTTTGCAGAGGATTTCCAACTGGTCCCAGCCGTTGCAGTAGTGGCCGTATCCGGTGGGCACGGCGCCCTGAAGGTTCTTGATCGCCAGCGTGGTGAGGCCCAGGTTGTGACACTTGAGCTTCGGCATGTTGATGAAGAAACAGTCCTCGTCGCCGATGGGACGGTTGGTGGGTATGTTTTTCCAGACCACGGGATCGGGGACCTTGTGCCAGTTCAGCTCCTTCTTGTCATAGTCCGAGAAACGGCGGTAATTGGCCTCGATGAGGTTGATGCCGTGCTCGTCGAAAACGTCGTATATGCCCGTTTTTCGATGCATGCGGACGTTGGAGCCGCGGGCGGAGGTGATCACGTTCGAGTTGTCCATGCTCCGCAGGCCGTTCGTGAATCCGGCGATGAAATCGGGTGAGGTTATGATGCCGACCACGGGGCTGAGGACATTGTCGGGCGTTGTCGTGAAATTGGGCCTGATCATGGTCGATCCGCCCTTTTGGGTTCCTTTGACGAAAATCTGGCGGGCGGCATGTTCGCCGGCTTCATGGAGCTGTGGCCGCGCTTCGGTGAAGAAGCCCCGGCTGTCGCGCTTCGCGTCCACGCGGGTTTCGATAAGGAAGACCGACCGGGGATTGTTGAGAATCTCCGGGCGGATGGCCGGTGTTACGTTTTTCTGCTTGCCGCGCTCGACGATGTCCAGCGCCTCCAGGATGTCTATGCCGCCTCCGGTCCCGACCGCTTCAGCCGGCACGGGCATGGCCAGACCGCCAAGGGCGCTTCCGGTGAAAGCCGCCCCGGCAAGCGCCGAGTTCTTCATGAATTCACGTCGTTTCATGGTTCTTCCGCCTTGTGGTTGTGGGGAAACTCCAAGCTGGTCAGTCATTGACGATCCGAAACGAATGGAAAATAATTGAATTGCTGACAAAAACAAAACCAATTGTTCCGGTGATGTCCTTTCATGTGTATGAACGGCCGGGAGGCTTTTCGGTTCACTGAAAATTACCTGTGAATGGATGACCGGGTTTCATGGGCGAGGAACCTGGCAATCCCCCATAAACCCATCTGATAATACATTGATAAAACCGCATGTAACCGATGCTGGCGGCGAGGGAAGTATGATGATTGACCGAATGCCGTTTGAACCATGATTAATGGGATTCAAGGATTG
>CAYNWJ010000343.1:0-5068 GCA_964400815.1 uncultured bacterium | reverse complement strand
TTGACAGGATTGTAATCGCGGTTCATCCCGTAATCCCGGAAATCCCGGTTCAGCACTTGAAAACCGCCGAAATATATTCGTTCGCCGGAAAATGGGGATTGCCTGGGTATGTCCTTGGATTTTCGCACCCCATACCGCATACTATTGATGATAACGAGGGCAAACATCATAACCAGACAGCAGGGGAGAAAAGCATGCAGACGTTTTCCGTTCCATATATCGCTCCGCTCATTCTGGCTGTTCTTTTTGTGACGTCCGGAAGCGCATGCGCACAGGAGGACCGGCAGTTCACGATGCAGCCGGTTGACGATGCGACCTTCGATCTCTTGCGGGAGGTGTTCGAATACGATCCCACGCTCCCGCTGGACGCGCGGACGGTGGCGTCGGAGGAATATGAGGGATATTACCGGGACAAGATCGTTTTCAATGGCATCCTGGACGCCCGCGTGCCGGGATACATCGCCACACCGGCGGATGCCGAACCGCCCTACCCCTGTGTTGTGGCCCTCCACGGTCTCTCGGTGTCGAAGGAAACCTGGTGGGAGGAGGACAACGACCACAGCGGCCTGCTCCTGACACGTGCGCTCCTCGGGCGCGGGATCGCCGTTGTCACCGTCGATGCCCGGTATCACGGCGAGCGGATGATCAACAACGATTTCGAGAATCCCATGGGACTCCTGTGGGATCCGGACACCCACAACCGGTTCAGACGGATGCTCACCCACTCGACTGTCGACATACGGCGTACGCTCGATTATCTGGCAACACGGCGTGACATCGACATGGAACGGATCGGGGTCATCGGGTACAGCATGGGAGGGATCATGAGCTTTCAGCTTGCGGCGCTGGATGATCGGGTGAAGGTCGGGGTATCGTGTGTCGGCCCGCCGAGGATTCCCAACAGGCTCCTGGACCCTTTCAGCGCATATCAGTTCGCCCCCAGAATACAAGGCACACCGTTCATGGTGCTCATGGGCAGGAAGGACGACCGTCTCTACAGCGTGGAGGAGGCGCGAAAACTCCATGACCTGATACACAGTCCGGTCAAGGAACTGAGGCTCTACGACACCGGCCATCACCTGCCGTCTTCCTATGTGGACGACGCCATCGGCTGGTTTTCGGATCACCTGTGAGACCGGCCCCGGGGCGAAACGTTCTTATCTGAGGAGCATCACTTTCTTGACAGCTGTATCTTCACCCGCGGCAACCTGCATGAAATAGAGCCCGCTTCCCGCTTCCGCGCCGCTCACATCCCTGCCGTCCCAGGTGAAGCTGTGAAGGCCTGCGTTCCTGTATCCGCCGGCGACCGTGGCGGTCACCGCTCCCGAGGCGTCGAACACGGTGAGACGGACGGGGCTGTTTTCGCCGAGCTCGTAGTTCATGGACACGGTTGCATTGAAGGGATTCGGATGGGGTGCATTCAGCCTGAACGCGCGGGGTTCCTCATCTTCAACGTTCACCGCCTCGTGGGCGATACGGTAGATTACGCCCGCACGGCCGTCTGACACGAGCAGCGCCCCGTCGGGCATCACCAGCACATCGACCGGGCGACCCCATGCCGCGCCGCCCTCAGTAAGCCAGCCCTCCGCAAAGACATCGTAGTCCACCGCCCGCCCGTTTTCCACGGTGACGGTCATGACACGGTAGCCGAGGGGGTTCGTCCTGTTCCATGAGCCGTGCTCCGCGATGAAGATACGGTTCCGGTATTCGGGCGGGAACATGTCACCCGTATAGAAACGCATGCCCAGGGCCGCGACATGCGGTCCGAGCTTCATGGCCGGCGGTGTGAAATCATCGCAGGAATGTCCCGAACCGAAATCGGGATCGATGATGTCGCCGCCGTGGCAGTAGGGAAATCCGAAATGCATGCCCGCTTCGGGGGCGCGGTTCAGTTCGTCGGGAGGAAGATCGTCTCCCAGCAGGTCGCGGCCGTTGTCGGTGAACCAGAGCTCGTTCGTCCCCGGCCGCCAGTCGAATCCGACGGAGTTGCGGACGCCTGCGGCGTAGACTTCGAGCTCCGTGCCGTCGGGATTCATCCGCATGATCGAGGAGTAGCGTTCGTCATCGCGCTCGCAGACATTGCAGGGCGCGCCCACCGGGACATAGAGTTTGCCGTCGGGGCCGAACGCGATGAACTTCCAACCGTGATGCCTGTCCGTGGGGAAATCGTCACGGACGACCACCGGCTCCGGCGGATCGGCGAGACGATTCTCTATGTCGTCGTACCTGACGACCCTGAAGATTTCGGCGAGATAGAGGGATCCGTTGCGGAAGGCGACGCCATTGGGCATCGTGAGCCCGGTGTCGATCACGAAGGACTCGTCAGCACGGTTGTCCCCGTTCGTGTCCCGGACGGCGTAGACAGTGCCCACCGTGCGGGTTCCCACGAACAGAACGCCGTCGGGTGACAGGGCCATGGAGCGCGCGCCCGGAAGATCATCGGCATAGACGCTGATGGAGAACCCATCGGGCAGCCTGACCGCATCCAGGTCGAACGGAGCGTCCGGCGCCACATCCGCATTCGCCGCAGACACAGCAAACACAATCGTCAAGAAGATCGGTATCGTATATTTCATGGCGCCTCCCTTTTCCAAGCTATTTCATGAATGTCATCTTCCCGTGGCGAACCAGCCCACCGGTCTCCAGCCTGAAAAGATACATTCCCGAAGCGGCGGTGAGGCCCGCGTCGTTCGTGCCGTCCCAGACCGCGGTGTGATACCCGGCGCCCATCGAAGCACCGTCGATCAGCGTGCGGACCAGGCTCCCCCGGACATCGTAGATCCTGATGCGCACAGGTGACGCCGCCGGAAGCGTGAACCCGATGGTGACCGAGCTGTTAAAGGGATTGGGCCGCGGGGGATCGAGAGAAAATTCCACCGGCGCATGGGTTGCCTCCGTGACATACCGGGCGGCGGTCTTGGCGCTGACACCATCCGTTCCCACGGCCTCGATCCAGTAATAGTAGGTTTCGTTGTTACGGATCACGCCGTCGTCCGTCCAGGCCGTTTCCCCGACCGCGACCGAGTCGATGAGGACCGTACCGGTCTTCTCCCAGGCGTCGAGATCCTCGATCGTGGCGAAGGAGTCCGCCGAACGGGTTTCTCCGGGTTCAGCCGCGCGGGAGCGATGGATACGGTAGATGAGGACACGTCCCGACTGCTCGGACGGGGACGGCATCCACGCGAGCTCGATCCGGTGCCCATTGTCTCCGGGAAGATCCACGGCGGTAACATCCAGCGGCGGTTCGATGGGCTCCGGTTCAAGCGCCCATGTGATCCCGATGGGGCCGGCGCCGGAAAGAGTGAAAGCGAGCCCGTCTTCTTCATTGACATACGCCGCTGCAACACCGGAAAATTCGACACGCTCCGCCGCGCGTCCCGGGAAAAACAAGGTGACGGGACCATCGGCCGCGACATATCCCCGGGCGGTCCGGGTGTCCGCAAGATCGATGGACACCGGCGCGGGAGCCGATACGATCATGAGCGTGTCCGCCGAATCGACGATAAAGCTGCCGTCCACCATGAAAACCCCCGCGAGTTGTCCGGATTCATCGGCCGAGACATGGAGGAAGGCGGCATCGCTCAAAATCTCCGGGTCTGCGCCCGTCATGCGCATAACCGCTCCCCCGGCATTCACACACCCGTATTCACGCAACGAGTCATCGAAGGCGACGGCGATACCCGAACCGCCTTCCACCGCCAGGGGTTCCATGACCGGGGATGAGGCGTCCGAAGAGACCGGGACGAGGGCCGTGAGGTATTTCACCTCAATAGTGTCCGGTTAACTTAGAAAAAAATATGGGCAAGCTCCATATTCTGTATATAATTAGGTATCCACACGCTAATTAACGATACAGAAACAGGAGGATTGCCCATGAGTAGTAGGAATACGGTATTTTCCCAGCTATTGCAACTCATTTGTCGGTACCGGTTCCAAAAATGTGTGAATCAGCGTGAAGGAGACAAGTATACCAAGACATTGTCCTGTTGGCAGCAGTTTATCGTCCTGTTGTTCGCCCAGGCGAAGGGCCTCACCAGCCTTCGGGATATCGTGGTCAGCCTGCAAAGCCATCACCGGAAGTGGTATCACCTTGGCCTGACAACCGTCGCACGGAGCACACTTTCAGATGCGAACAACAAACGAGACGCCGACATTTTCGAGGATGTCTTTTATGCGCTCCTGGAGAAATGCCGGGAATTATCACCCCGTCACCGATTCAAGTTCAACAATCCGTTGTATTCATTCGATTCGACGCTCATTGATGTGTGCCTGTCACTCTATCCATGGGCGACCTACCGCAAGAAGAAAGGCGCGTTCAAGCTCCACACCCTGCTCGATCACTCGGGCTATCTGCCGTCGTTTCTGGTGATGACAGACGGCAAAACCCACGATATCAACGTGGTGAAGGACACATCGTACGACTTCCCGGACCTTGCACCGGACAGCATCATTCTGGTCGACCGGGCGTACATCGACTATACATGGCTGTATTCATTGACCCGGCGGAAGCTCTTCTTCGTCACAAAGGTGAAACGTAACATGCACTACACGGTTGTCGGACAGCAGGACGTTCCCAAAAACAAAGGCATCATTTCCGACTGCCGTATCCGGCTTGCCGGTCAACAATCACAGGAAAACTACCCGAAGGTACTGCGTATGGTTACCTATGTCGATCGGGAAACCGGTAAGTTTCATACATTTCTGACCAACAATTTCAAACTTGCGGCACGGACCATCGCCGATCTGTACAAATCCCGGTGGAAAATCGAGACCTTCTTCAAATGGATCAAGCAGAACCTGAAGATCAAATCCTTTCTCGGCACATCGAAAAACGCCGTGATGATCCAGATATGGACCGCCATGATCTACTATCTGCTGCTCTCGTTCATCAAGTTCCAGACCAAATGCCGGCATTCATTGCATGAATTGACCCGAATCGCGGGTGAAATACTGCTTGATTCAGTCAATCTCATTGAAATACTTACCGTTACCTTCAATAGATACAAGGCGGTCAAGCGAAAGAAGCAACAACTACAGTTGGCTCTCAGATTTTAACCGGACAGTTCTG
>CAYNWJ010000342.1:0-5077 GCA_964400815.1 uncultured bacterium | reverse complement strand
AAGGGAGAGAGGGAGCCCGACCTGCTGTGCTTTTCCTTCTCCCGATACGGGGGAAAGTGACGCGAAGCGACGGAAGGGGCCTTTTCAGAGAGCAGCTGAATCATGCGCTGTTTACCAAACTGGACAACCGGTTTTCGCATTTCATACTTCTCACAGCGCCAATCGACCCCCGATCCGGCATCATCATGAACACCATGCGCTAAAAGCATGATGGCAGGGCACGGAAATCCCTGTATCAACATATCCGCCTCCATATTTCCCTTGCCAAAGCGCAAACCCCAACGTATTATCCTGTAACGACATCCAGAGACCCGGCACAGGAGCTTGTCATGGAAAACGATGCGGCGGCATACAGGGACATCCTCGAGGACATGACGGACGGCGTGTATTTCGTGGACACGCAGAGAAGGATAAGGCTCTGGAACGCGGCGGCGGAGCGCATCACGGGATACTCCGCCCCGGACGTGATCGGCAAATCCTGTTTTGACAACATCCTCCTCCACGTCGACGATGATGGAATGAATCTGTGCGAAGAAGGCTGCCCGTTGTTCGACACCATACGTGACGGCCGAAAACGCACCATGAACCTCTATTTCCACCATAGGGACGGCCACCGGGTTCCGGTCCGTATCACCGCGTCCAGGATCCTCGGCGAGGACGGCGGAACACTGGGGGCGAAGGAAGTGTTCCACGTGATCGCTCCCCACGAGATGGAACGCGAGCGGGCGACCGGGGACACGAAAGCTGCGGGCATCGATAGCCTGACCGGCCTGCCCGGCAGGGAGACATTGGAACGCTGGCTGTTCGGGGCCCTCGACGATTTCGATGAACAGGGCATTCCGTTCGGCGTGATCATGGTGATGATCGAAAACTACAACAGAATAGAAAAGAAACACGGCAGACCGGCGGCGGACGAGGTCGTTCGCATGACCGGCCGCACCCTGGCCGGAAACATCCACGCCGATGACATTTTCGGGCGATGGGACGGGACCGCCTTCCTGGGGATCATAAGCGACATCGACGACCGGCTTCTCGGCCGAATCCGGAAAAAACTGACGATGCTGGCAAACCATTCGTACATCGAGCGCGAAGGCGGGCGTATCGGCGCAGATACATTCGTTGCCGCTGCGACACCAGAAGAGGATGACACGATAGAATCGATCATCGGCCGGCTGGAAAAGGCGGCGGGGAGAACACCGGACAACACTGACGGAGCAGCAACAGGCAAACGCTTTGTCCGCAAAAGGAAACAGCGTCACGACATTCCTCCATCATCCGGCAGGCTCGTCACGTTCATAAAAGATTGCAGGATCCTCCATCCCAGCCTCGAACTCGTCGTGATCATCATGATGATCCTGATAGGCCTGATGATTTTCCTGTCTCTCAATCACATCGTCAACTTCTGACTTTCCCGCGACACGTTTTTGCATTTGTATTCATCTCCGGTTTTCTTCATATTTCCTATTTCACTCCACCACCCGATCACCAACGGTCATCCGGCCACGGAGAACCCATGAAATTCTCCGCCCTGTTCCCGGCGCTCGTCATCTGCATCGTCATGGCACCGCCCACACATGCGTCCGATCGCCCCCGCATCGGACTCGCCCTGAGCGGCGGCGGCGCAAAGGGCCTCGCCCATATCGGCGCCCTCAAGGTGATCGAGGAGGCGGGCCTTCGGGTTGACTGCATCGCGGGAACGAGCATGGGAGCGATCGTCGGCGGCCTGTATTCCATAGGGTACGGCGCTGCGGCCATCGACAGCATCGCCCGCTCCCTCGACTGGGACGCACTTCTGACTGACGATGTTTCACGCCGCGACCTCTCCATGGAGGAGAAGGATGAGCAGGAGCGCTATGTTCTCTCACTCCCCATAAGGAACGGAACCATCGGGCTCCCCCGTGGCCTCGTAGCAGGCCAGAACGCCGCGGCGGCCCTCTCCCGTCTGACAGCCCCGGCGCATCACATCGATGATTTCGGCGAACTGCCCATTCCCTTCCGTTGTGTGGCGACCGACATCGAAACGGGCGAGGCGGTGACCCTCACGGGCGGGTTTCTTCCCGAGGCGCTCCGGGCGAGCATGTCCATTCCCACCGTATTATCGCCGGTGGAGGTGAACGGCAGGCTCCTGGTTGACGGTCTCCTGGTCCGTAATCTCCCGGCGCAGGACGTGCGCGACATGAACGCGGACATCATCATCGGCGTGGATGTGGGCGCCCAGCTCTACAAGAAGGAGGAACTCGACTCCCTGGTCAGGATCATGGAGCAGTCCATCAGCCTGATGCGCGCCGGGACCTCGGAATCCCAGCGAAAGCTCTGCGGCATCATCATCGAACCGGAAGTGGACGAATTTTCCGTCACGGCGTTCAACCGCACCGATTCGCTCATCGTCCGCGGGGAGCGCGCCGCACGGAAGATGCTGCCCCGGCTCAGGGCGCTGGCTGAAATGCGCAGCACCGGGACGGACACCCGGCCCGGCCTGACGGAGACGGCGGCCACGGACACCGTGCGCATCGTGGACATCGATGTCGAGGGGCTTGAAAACGTCTCCCGGGAACTGCTCTTCGGCAAGTTGCAGCTCGAGCCTCCGGCCTCCGTCACGACCGGGCGCATCGAAAGGGCTGTCGGACGCGTGTATGGCACCATGTTTTTCCAGCGGGTGAACTACCGGCTGGAACCGGCCGACGGCGGCAGCAGGCTGGTCCTCCATGTGCTGGAGCGGAAGGACGACCGGTTCCGCATCGGGGTGAACTATGACAGCGAAATGAAGGCGGCGTTCTTGCTGAACACCACCTTCCGCAACAAGCTCGGCGAAGGGTCGCGGATAAAGTTCGACACCAGGCTCGGCGAGAGCCCCTATCTGGATGGCCAGCTGTTTCTGCCCACGAACTGGAAGCCGGGCATCAGTCTGGAGCTGGAAACGAGATACCGGAGGTTCGATGTGTTCACATACACTCCGGAGGGGAGACCCGAAGCGAACCTCGACTATTCGCTCGTGGAGTCGGACATACTGTTCAGGACGATATTTTCCAATTCCTTCGTGCTCGGCGGCGGCGCACGGTATCATTATTCGTGGATATCATCGAAGATCGCGCCCGACGGCTATACCACCGGCGACACCTATGGCCGCCTCAACTTCCTCGCCTTTTTCCGGCTCGACACCCTCGACCGCACCGACTATCCCCGGTCGGGATTCTCCTATACCGCCAAGCTGATCTCAGTCACGGACAACTGGCTCATGGGCCAGATCGACGTTTCCGAACCGTTCAACCAGGCCGTGTTCGTGTTCAACGAATATCTGAACGTGTTCGACAGGATCACCATCTTCGGGGGATTTTACGGAGGCCTGCTTACATCGAGGAATGTTCCGCCGGATTACCTTTTCTACATGGGAGGCGCACACATGCCAGGGCTGGGAGGGACGATCATCCCGTTCATGGGGCTCAATTTCATGGAGGACTCCGGGATCGGCGCAGCGGTCAATCTCTACGGCATCAGGTTCGAACCGTGGCGCAACCGCTTCGTGAGCCTCCGCATGACCCGGGGGAAAACGGTCTGGGAAGTCGAGGACCTGTTCTCCTCGGAAAACCGGCGAACGGGCTTCGGTCTCAGCCTCGGCGCCCTGACTCCGCTCGGTCCCGTCAACTATACCGTGTCATGGGAAGCCAAAAAAAAGGATGTAATCTCGCATTTCAGGCTGGGTTATACATTCTGACATTCACGGGAACCGTATGGGGCATCAGGCGTTTGAAATGTAACGGAACGGGCCTTTTTTCATTGCCCGCGGGCGCATTCTTTCCGTATACCGGGTGAAATTCCAATTACTCGAACGATCTCGTGATCATGACACAGACAAAATTGACACGTATGTTTCTCATCATGCTTTTCGCCGCCCTGATGCTTTCCACGGGCGTGTCGGCGCATTTCGACCATCATCACCACGGCGACATTGACCTTCACCACGACTGCCTGTCCTGCCTCTTCCTGGTGAGCATGGCGGTCACCGCGGCGGTCATTACCATACAGCGGGCGCGGCGGCTCACATCCGTCACGGTCGTCATCAGAGCGCCCCGTATCCCCCTGTCATGGACGGTGACACAACCTGCCGACCATCACGTCGAATCCTTCCCCGATCCCATATACTCCCGCCCTCCCCCTGCATAGCATTCGAACATCCCTGCATCACATATCCAGCATTAGACCATCACACAGCATTCCCCAGCGGAGGTACCGTTATACAATGAAAACGGTTGTACTGTGCCTGTGGGCGCTCGTTCTGGCATCGGGCGGCCCCATGAGGGCGGAGGCCCGGGACATTACCATCACCGAAGCAGTCGAGGAGGCCCTCGCCGCGAATCCGGACATCAGGGCGGCCCGGCGGGAGATGGAGGCGGCCGATGCTTCCTTCCTCTCAGCCGTCATGCCCGGAGATCCGCACCTGTTCAGCGAATACGAGGGCATTCCCGACGGCAGCGGACTGTCGGAGTTCGGCGCGCGAAAAGTGGGCGTCTCCCAGCAACTTGATTTTCCCCTCGCATACCTGTACCGGGGACGTATGAACAGGATCGAACGCACACGCTCCCGCCTGTCGCTTGACAGGCTCAGGTCCGAAGTGGCCGCCGAGGTGAAGAAGGCGTTTCACCGGGTGCTCGTTCTCGAAAAAAAAAGCGAACTGTATGCTGACATGGAGCGCCTTACCCGCGACCTCCACCGCAAGGCGGAACTTCGGGTGGCGGCGGGCGAATCATCCGCCTATGACACCCTGCGTGTCAAGGTCGATCTCGTGGATGTCTCAAACCAGCGCCTCTCCGCCGAGAACGACTTGCAGGTGGCCCGCTATGACCTCAAGCTGCTTCTCGGCCGGACGCGGAACGAGACGGTGACGGTGACCGGCGGTCTCGCGTTCGATCCGCCCTCCCTCGATCCCTCGCGACTGAAGGCGCGCGCCATGGAAGATCATCCCGTCCTGCGGAAAAAAGTGGCCGATGTCGAGTCGATGCGCATGGACAAACGCATGGCGCTCATGGAAATGCTCCCGGGAATCGAAGTGTCGTGGTTCAACCACACCATTCACGAGACC
>CAYNWJ010000341.1:0-5079 GCA_964400815.1 uncultured bacterium | reverse complement strand
AACTGCCGGGCGTGCAACCCCCCCTTCTCTTAAAGACTTAAGAGAAGGGGCCGGGGGATGAGTTCTGACCTTTCCTGCACTCACCCGTTGCCACATCGTCTTTACGGTGTTATACTATCACCGTACCATATCGACCGCGATCGAAATACTATCAGGAGAGAAAGATGACACGACCCGCAAGCAAAGTCGCCCCCGGCTGGTGGGACTACACCACCCTCGAGCCGGATATCGTGGCTGACGCGGCAAAGCTCGGACCGCGCGACCTCGAACAGCTCACCCGCCCCGGTTTCACCGTTCACATGCACGACACCCTCGAGGATTTCTATCTGGCGGAGGCGCTTGAATACGTGGACGCCTGGAAACAGTCCAGCGCGGACAATCCGGCGGGCATATGCGGTCCCATCGGCCCCACGGAACAGCTCCCCCTCGCGGCCCGCATCGTGAATGAACTGGGCATCGATGTGCGTGACGGCCATTTCTGGGGCATGGACGAGTGGGTGATCGACGGCGCACCGGTCCGCGAGTCGCATCCCCTGTCCTTCGCCGCGGCTGACAAATCCCTCTGCTTCGACCGTATCCACCAGGCGCTGCGCATGCCGGACGATCACCTGCGGTTTCCCGTGGGGGACCTGGGCGCATTTTCCGAAAGCTTCGATGACATCCGCTGCATCGCGATGCAGGGCGGACAGGGCGAAGTGAAGCACTGGGCCTTCAACGATCCCCCGAAGCGCGAGGCGCCCTGGGATGAGACGCCCCCGCCCCCCGAGGAATACCGCAAGCTCGCCACCAGGATCGTGGACCTCCACCCCATGACCGTCATCCAGAACGCGCGCACATCGGGCGGCGGAAACATCTCCCTCGTCCCCGTGCAGGCGGCCACGGTGGGTCCGGTTGAAACCTGGAAGGCGGAACGGGTCTCCATCTGGCAGGCGGGCACCCACGACAATCCCTTCGGCATGCGCCTGACCGCGCTCATGATCGCGAAGAACCTGCCGGACACCTCGGCGCCCATGTCGCTTCTGGCCGACCATCCCGACGTTCACTTCCACTACTATCGCGGCGGGCTGGGCGCGGTGGACGCCGAACTTCACTGACAGACGACCCGGCGGAGAGCCATGCGCGCAATCCTCAAACATATCGCCCCGCGGGCGTTCATGGACGGCCTCGAGCGTTGCAATGAAACGGGCCTTTCGCTCGTCGCCCGTCGGGACTGTCGTTCCATGCTCGACGTGGGCTGCGGCGACGGCGAACTGACGATGAAATTCGCCGAAGCCTCGGGGGCCGGGGAACTGTACGGAATCGAGTTCGTCGACGAATTCCGAAAAAAGGCGGAAAGCAGGGGCATCCGCTGTTCGAAGGAGGACCTGAACGGAAGGTGGGGCTACAGCGATGATTCGTTCGATCTGATACTCTCGAGCCAGAACATCGAACACCTGCACAACACCCGGCTCTATCTCGAGGAGTGCCACCGGTGCCTGAAGGTGGGCGGACAGCTCATCGTTCTCACGGAGAACCTGGCGTCGTGGGTGAATATCGGCGCCCTCGTCTTCGGCTGGCAGCCCTTCTCCACCACCAACATCAACGGTCTCAGCGTGGGCAATCCCCTCATCTGGCACAAGGACGAGCCCCGGGACAGCGCATTCTTCGAGAACTGGCAGGCCACGGGAGTGAGCGGCACGGTCGGCCATGTGCGCGTTCTCGCCTTCAAGGGCCTCCGTGACATGATGGAGGAGGCGGGCTTCAGGAACATCATCATGCGCACCACCGGCTGGCTGCCCCTGTGGGGAAAGGCGTCGGACATCCTGTGCGCCATCGACCGCCGTCACGGCCACTTCCTGATCGGGACCGGATTCAAGAAGTCCGACCTCTGGAGCGGGAGCCGGCGGGTGGAACGGACGTCGGACGTGAAAGGAGAAATACCGCATGATGGACCATGACGAAACAGTGAAGGCACGGCAGCCGGGACATGGTGTGGACCCGCTGTTTCCGGCCCGGTGGTCCTCACGGTCATTCAGCGGGGAATCGTTACGGGACGGCGAGCTCCGGCGGTTGTTCGAGGCGGCGCGCTGGGCCCCTTCGGCATTCAACAACCAGTCCTGGCGTTTCATTTACGCCATGCGTGACACGCCCTCGTGGGGCACGCTGTTTCAGCTCCTGGCCGAATCGAACAGGGTCTGGAGCGAACGGGCCGCGGTCCTGATGGTCGTGGTGTCGAAGGAAACGTTCGATCACAACGGCAAGCTGTCCCGCACCCATTCATTCGATTCCGGGGCTGCATGGATGTGCCTCGCCCTCCAGGCCTCCATGACGGGGCTGGTCGCGCACTGCATGCAGGGCTTCGACTACGCCGCCGCAGGGGAAAGGCTGAACGTTCCCGAGGGCTTCACGGTCGAGGCCATGATCGCCGTGGGAAGACCGGGAGACGGCGCGGAACTCCCGGAGTCGGTGCTCGCGCGCGAGACGCCGAACGGCCGCAAACCGCTGGATGAAATCGCCTTCGAGGGGTCGTTCCCGGCCGATTGAGATTCCCCGGCGGTCATGACGGCGTCAAACACCCGCCGCACTCCTCGCTCATCCCTTCTCCCGGTCCAGAAACCTCCGCATGACATAGCGCCTGATGCCGTCGGTGTAGGGCAGCGTGTCCTTCCCGCCCAGGATGTCCAGAGGCACCGTACAGCCCCTGAGCCGGGAGACATTCGCCGCCACCAGCGTCCGGTGCATCTCGAGGATGGCCTCGTAGGGACGGGGTATCACTCCCCGGGAATAGAACTCGTTGAGGCGGTCGAACATGTTCATGCCCCAGTCGCCCTTGAGCGTGAAGTTCCGGTTTTCCTTCGCCGTGTAGAGATCGATATGGAACTGCCCCCGGTATGTGCCGATGTGGCACATGCCCATGATGGGCGGCTGGCCGTCGCGGGGCCTGTAGGTCAGCACCGCCAGGGACGCGCCCACCGTCTCCTTCTCCACCCGCCATTTGCGCATGTCGATACCGAAATGCCCGGTGAAATAGACCGACTCGATCCCCCCGCCCAGGGCCGCATGGGCGTAGTTGATGACATGGGGAAAGTGCCAGGTGAAATGGGCCTCGGGACCATAGGCCTCGAACGCCCGTATCGGACCGTTCGCCCTGACGAACTCCTGCATGTCCTCCACGTCCGAACCGAACTCGAGCGAAGAGGCGCTCATGAGGGGCGCATCGTTCTCCCGGGCGAGACGGACGATCTCCTCGGCGTCCTCGATGGAGGCAGCGAAGGGCCGGTTGATGAACACGGGCTTGCCCATCTCGAGGGCGGGCCGCGCCAGTTCGAGGCTCTTGCGGTAGTCGGCGTGCTCGATGTGTATACAATCGCATTCACGGGCCAGTTCCACCGGATCGTCGAACACCTTTTCGTAGAGATCGCCCTTCATGAATTCTGCAAGCCCCGGCTCGTCATCCCAGACACCATAGGGCCGCGCCATTACCTTCTTGCGATAGTCCTCAGGCGGATTCTTGAAGCGGGCGGCGAAATTGTGCGATCCGAGCCCGAGCACGCCGATCTTCTTCACGCCCCTGCCCTGTGCATACGCCGGCGCCCTTCCCGACGCGACCATGCCCGCGATGCCCGCGGCCGCCGCGCCTGTCGTTCGTTGTATCGATGCTGTCATGGTATCAACTCCCGTTGTTTCGTTCACGATATCGTCCCGTCGCATTCCGCCTATTGTTTCTTTCCGAGGGTACGGTTTACGATGTAACGCCTGATTCCGTCGCTGTATGGCAGGGCGTCGTTGCCCCCCAGTGATTCCAGCTTGACCGGTTTTCCCGTCACACGGGAACGGTCGAGGGCCACGAGTGTCCGGTGCTGTTCGAGTATGGCCTCGTAGGGACGGGGCGGTTTGCGTTTGACGAAGAACTCGTGCAGGGCGAAGAACATGTGGTCGAAAAGGGTCGCGGTGTCGCACTCGAACAGCCGGTTCTCCTGCCGGGCATAGACGTCGATGTGGTATCCGCCGGGCTGGGCGCCGCAGTGGTTCATGCCCACGATTGGCGGCTGACCGTCACGGGGCTTGTAGGTCAGCACGCAGACCGACGAGCCGATGGGTTGTTTGTCGAGAGTCCACTTCCTGAGCTCCATGACATAGTCCCCGCCGAACCACGCCGACTCGATCCCCCCGCCCAGGGCCGCATGCGCATAATTGATGACATGGGGAAAGTGCCAGGTGAAATGAGGCTCGCAGCAATAGGCCTCATAGGCGCGGAGAGGGCCCTTCTCCCCGATGAACGCTCCCATCTCCACCACCTCGGGCTGGAACTCGAGCGACGACGCGCTCATGAGTGGGGCGTCATATGCGCGGGCCATGCGCACCGTTTCCTCGGCGTCGGTGATCGTCCCGGTGAACGGCCGGTTGATGAACACGGGCTTGCCCATCTCAAGGGCGGGCTGGGCCAGTTCGAATGCTTTTCGGTAATCGGCGTGCATGACGCAGACACCGTCGGATTCCTTCACAAGCTCGACCGGATCGTCGATGACCTTTTCGAAGAGGTCTCCCTTCATGGCCTCGGCCACGCCGGGGACATCGTCCCAGACGGCCCAGGGGCGCACCTTGACCTCGCCGGTGAAGCCTGCGGGAGGATTCTTGAAACGCGAGATGAAATTGTGGGAGCCGAGCCCAAGCCTGCTGACCTTGAGCTTCCCCCGGTCCCGGGCAAAGGCGGGCGCACGTCCCGATTCGAGGACCCCCGCGATGCCCGCGAGCGCCGTGGACCCGATAAACGACCTCCGTGTGGCCATATCCCCCTCCATTCATGCGTAGTATTATATATCGGAAACAGTATTCGTCTATGACAGTGTAACAATCATTCCGTCATTCGGCAAGGAAATACCTTATCCCTCTCTATCCCCCTTTTCCGGTACCCATAGTTTTTCCGGGGTTTTCAATTGCAGAACCATGATTAAAGGGATGAAAGGATTGACAGGATTGAAATCCCGGTTCATCCAGTAATCCTGAAAATCCCGGTTCAGAAACTGAAAAACCTCGAATTATTTAGGTAATTGCTTCATCCATGGCACTGGAATATATTAGATGCCATGGAACTAACCA
>CAYNWJ010000340.1:0-5115 GCA_964400815.1 uncultured bacterium | reverse complement strand
GGCCCCGTGGGAGCGGCTGGCGTCCTTTCGCGAGGCCTTCTTTCCGGAACTGGTGGAGCATGATATCACCGACATCCCCGGCCGCCTGACTGAGATATGGCGGAAATTCTATCGCGCCGGGCTCCAGGGACACGCGCTCGGCCCCATGATCCAGGCGCTCTCTGCGGTTTCGACGGCCCTCGATGATCTCAGGGCCAAACGCGGAGGCGTCCCCATGCGCCGCCTCTATTCCGATGACGCCGCCGACCGAGTGACCGTATATGCCAGCGGGATCAATCCGCCGTTCCCCGAGGCTGAGCTCCGCGCCGCCCTCGACAGAGGCATCGGCGCCTTCAAGCTCAAACTCGGCTTCGGCGACGAAGAGGACCGCGCGAACATAGCCGCGCTCCGCCGTCTTACCGGTGACGATGCCCGTATCGCCGTGGATGTGAACCGAAGCTGGAGCTTCGAGCGGGCGGCGTCATGGCTCGCCTGGCTCGAGGACAACGGCATCGCCTGGCTCGAGGAGCCCCTTTCCCCTGAAGACCAGCATCGCTATCCGGAACTGGTGGAACGCTCCGGTGTCCCCGTTTCGGCCGGAGAGAATTTCCTTCTGCCGCCGGGAAGCGATTTCGAGCGGGAAGGGGCGTGGGGGCTGTCGCTGAACGGCACCGGTCTCGCGCCCGATATCCTCCAGCCGGCAATCGTGAAGAACTGCTGCTTCTCCGACGCCGTGCGGTTCATCGTGATGGCCGAAGCACGCGGAAAGAACGTCTACCCCCACTTCCTCGGTTCGGCGCCCGGCACGGCGGCCTCGGCCCAGCTCGCGTCGCTGACCAAGGCGGCGCATCTAGAATGGGACATCAATCCCAATCCCCTGCGCACCGCATGTTTCGATGAGCCGTTCGTGGCGGCGGACGGTGAACTGGCCCTGCCCGATACACCCGGCATCGGCTGGACCGTCCGTGATGACGTTCTCGACCGCTGGACGGTCGACCGGGTTGACGTCACCCGCGGAGACTGACGACCGCTCCCGAACCGAATGGAACCGAAGACACTGAAGAAGGACCGACACGAAACCGCCACCACCCGGAGACCCGCCCAATGAACGTGCACATCGTTCCCCTCATTCTCCTCATCGGCTACACCATCATAACCATCGGCGTGGCGAACATCGTCCTCCGTAAAAAGCTCGGTTCGGATCATTTCCTCGTGGCGGGACGGGCGCTTCCCCTGGCGCTTGTGGTGGCGGTTGTCCTCGGCGACTGGATCGGCGGGAACGCCACGGTGGGGGTGAGCCAGCGGGGATATACCGAGGGGATTCTCGGCTCGTCCTATTCCATCGCGCTGGGGCTGGCCATGTTCGTCTTCGCCTCGACCATGTCGGCGCGCTACCGGCGGCTCCAGGCGATCACCATTCCCGAGGTGGTGGGCAGGCTCTTCGACCGCAAGACCCGTCTCATGGCCGCAATCGTGATCGGCGTCGCCTATTTCATCGCGGGCATCACGCAGATCATCGCAGGCGGGGCCCTTCTCGCGCCGCTTCTGGGCGTGGACAAGTGGGTTGCGGACCTCACCGCCGCGTTCATTTTCATGGCCATCATCACCGCCGGCGGGCTCAGGTCCATCGCGCTGGTGAACATCATACAGATGGGGGTCATCTTCGTGGGCATCGTGGTGAGCCTGGCATTCTCGCTCACCATGATCGGGGACGGCAGCGTGGCAGGCGGGTTCGGACGGCTGATTTCCGATCTGCCGCCGTCCTTCTGGAGCCTGACCTCCCGCCATCCGCTCACCCTGGCGGGCGAAGTGGTGGCTACGGTGTTCACCTGCTTCGCCGGGCAGGCGGCGATCACCGGCATCTTCGCCGCCAGGGACACACAGGCGGCGGTCCGGGGCGCCTGGATCGTGGGCGTGCTGCTCATGCCCATCGGCATCGCATTCGCCCTGCTGGGCATGTGCGCGCGGGTGCATTTCGGCGAGGCGCTGCCCTTCGGTCTGTCCGCCGCTCCCGCCATGATGCTGGCGCTCCATCCTGTCATCGCGGGCATCGCCATGTGCGGGCTCTTCGCAGCGATCGTCTCCACGGGGCCGCTCTGTTTCCTGGCCCCCACCCAGATCCTCATCCGCGACATCTATTCGGTCTATATCGATCCGGACGCATCGGACACCCGCAGGCTCTTCCTCTCGCGGACCCTCGCCATCGTCCTCCTCGTCTGCGGCGGAATCATCGCCATCTCCCTCACCGAGGTGCTCCGCATAACCTATTGGGGATTCGCCTTCCGCGTGGGCATCGCCGTGGTGCTTTTGAGCGTCACCTTCCTCGGGGCGCGGCGCGTGTCCGAGGACGGGGCCTTCTACGGTCTCATCGCGGGCGTGATCGCCTTCGCCGTCTGGACATTGGCCGGGAGCCCGTTCAGCCTTCACGTGGGCATTCCCACCGCGGTCACCGTATTCACCGCCACCGTGATCATCTCACGGTTCCGGAGAAGAAAGGCGGAACTGGACGACGAGGTGCGCGAGGCCATGTATCCATCATCGGACGATTGACCGTTCTTCACTCCACAATGAACGTCTCGTCGCCGGGCGAAACATCCCCGGGATTGTTCAGCCGCGCACCCTTCGGCGCAGGCACCGGGCCGTGTAGCAGGGGATCGTCCGTTTCGCGCATCCACCGGTCGAGCCGTCCGCGCATGCCGGCCAGGGTGTCTCCGAGGCTCCGTTCCTCCGACAGGTTGCCGGTCTCGCCCGGATCGAACACGAGATCGTACAATTCCTCGCGCGGAAGCTCCCTTTCCGCCCAGCCATGGGCCATCCACACGTCCTTCGAGGGGCTGTCGTCGCAGTTGGGCAGGACCGGTGTTCGCCTGTCACCGTACCTGCGGATGTATTTCCAGCGCTTCGTCCGCACGCAGCGTTTCGGTTCATAGGCGGCGTGATAGTTGACCTCGGCCCTGATCTCATCCCGTATCTCCTCCCGGCCGTCACGGAGCAGCGGCATAAGGGATGTTCCCTCCAGTCCCGGCGGCGTGTCGGCGCCCGCGAGTTCGCAGAGGGTGGGGTAAATGTCCAGGTGCGACACGAGGGAATCGCAGGCCACGCCCCCGGTAAACCCTCCCGGCCCCCGCATGATCAGCATCACCCCGATGCCCCCGTCGGTGAGATTGCATTTCATCCGTGGAAAGGCGATCCCGTGGTCGCAGGTGCAGACGACGAGCGTGTTGTCGGCGAGACCGCTACGGTCGAGGGCGTCGAGCACCATGCCCATCTTTTCGTCGAGGGTCCGCGCGCCGGCCCTGAAGCCCGCCATGTCACGGCGCACGTCCGGCGTGTCGGGCAATGGAAGGGGTGGGAGACGTGTTCCGGGATCGTCCTCCGGTCCCGGTTCGGGGAAGCGGCGGTGGGTCTCGAAGAATCCCACCGACAGGAAGAACGGCCCCTCCGGCCTTCCGTCGAGGAATTCCGCCGCCCGTTCGTGCGCCTCGTTCCGCGGACCGAGATATCTGTCGTAGCCGATGCGTTTCCAAGCCCCGTCACCGTGGGCCACGTGCTGGATGCCGGCGAGGGCCGAAGTGTATCCGGCGGTGCGCAGGATGTTCACGATGTGCCGGTTGTAGTCCCTGAGCGAAAATCCACGGTGCGCCAGGCCGGTCATGCCGTTGACATGGGCGCTCTGTCCGGTGAGGAGGCACGCCCTGCTCGCCGAGCAGGTGGGGTTTCCGCAGAAGTTGTTGCGGAAGAGCACGCCCTCCCCGGCCAGCTTCATGAGGTTCGGTGTGGGAATCGCGTGACCGTAGGGCTCGATATAGCGTCCCGTATCGTGGGAATGCAGGTAGAGAATGTTGGGTTTCCGGGGGGATGTCACCGCTGCCGCCTGTCTCTTTGCCTGCACCGAGGCGGCGGTTCCGACAACTCCCGCTCCGAGGACCGACCGTCGGGAATAGTTCCGCGTCCGCATAACATGCTCCTTCCTGTAAAATACGGGTACAAGTAATGGTTACCTGCATGTAACGAATCACGGCGGGGTAATGCAAGGGGTATTTGGGAACGCACAGTCCCCCAGTTTCCGGCGAACACAGTTGTTTCGGCGGCTTTCAAGTGCTGAACCGGGATTTTGAGGATTACCGGATGAACCGCGATTAGAATCCTGCCAATCCTTGAATCCCGGTAATCATGGTTCAAACGCCGGACGGTCAATCATCAGTCTTCCATCAGCGCCATAATCGGTTGCATATGGATGTAAAACCATAATATATGGAAGCTTATGTGTGTTCTTCAGAGGGGTGGTTGTTTGGGGGGGAAGAAACGAAGGGAATCCTATTTCCAGGTCACACGGTATTCGTTCAGATCGTTGCCCTTGGTGAGGGATTTGGAAATGGCGGCGCGGACATTCTTGCAGCCGTTGATCTCGATGGCCCGCTCCATCCAGCCGGCGATACGGTTTTCGATGTAGCGGTCCATTTCCGGAAATTCGGTGATATGGAGAACGACGAGGTTCGAGGATGTTTCCACGACGTGCATTTCGCAGGGCTGGTAGTATTTGGGGAGGATGGTGCTCGCCTTCTTGATGAGGACCTGGGGATTGCTCAGCTTGACCAGCATTTTGGCCAGGCCCTTCAATCCATAGTCGGCGCTGAATCTCCCGCATTCCCTCGCTCCGCGGATGCCCATGTCATAGAACATCTTGCACATGATGCGCGTGGGCTCGCTCATCATGGGGCCCAGGGGATACCACGCATCCTGATCGATGGTCTTCGAATAGACCCTGGACGCGTCATCGGGGAGCGCCTTCAGCCATTCCGTCAGTTTGTCTTTGCCGAAATTCTTGGCGATGAACATGGGAAGCGAGACCATCGCCTCGCCCTTGACTTTCATCTGGGACATGGGAAGCACCGGAATAAGTTGTTAAGCGCCTGTAATTTAGTTGAATAAGTCTACTTGTATGGTGTGCACTCACCATTTGTAATATACGGATATTTGGTGAGGAATGCAAGGTGTGGAGGGGGGAGAACAATTTTCGCCGTTGCAGTACCCACCCGGCGCCATGATCGCAGGCCGCGGGGTTTCCTGTTGAATCGAGCGCATGTACTCCGGCGTCCCGATAATCCCCCTCGATCTTCGACCGTATCCCCCATG
>CAYNWJ010000339.1:2141-5116 GCA_964400815.1 uncultured bacterium | reverse complement strand
AAAAAGGCCATCTGGTGACACTTGAGTCGACCACCTATCCGGGAACGACTGACGAAGTGTTGAAGCCTATACTGGAACAGAGCGGACTGGTATGCGGCGAGGACTTCTATCTCGCCTACTCCCCCGAGCGCGAGGACCCGGGCAACAGGCAGTATTCGACGGCATCGATCCCCAAAGTGGTGGGCGGCTGGTGCGTCGAGGCCTGTGAGCGCGCAACCTACCTGTTCAAAAATGTTGTCGCCGACGCCATTCCCGTATCCTCGACACGCACCGCTGAAGCGGTCAAGCTCACCGAAAACATCTTCCGGTCGGTCAATATCGCCCTGGTGAACGAGCTCAAGATGATCTATACCAAGATGGACATCGATGTCTGGGAGGTCATCGACGCCGCCAAGTCCAAGCCCTTCGGATTCATGCCCTTCTATCCGGGGCCCGGCCTCGGGGGACACTGCATTCCCATCGATCCCTTCTATCTGACGTGGAAGGCCCACGAGTTCGACTGCCCCACCCGGTTCATCGAGATTGCCGGGGAAATCAACACCTCCATGCCCTTCTACGTGGTACAGGAACTGATGAACGCCCTGAACGAGCAGGGGAAGGCCCTGAAAAAATCGCGCATTCTCCTGCTGGGACTCGCCTACAAGAAAGACGTGGGCGACTATCGCGAGAGCCCCTCGCTCAAGCTCCTGGAAATCCTCAACGGCAAGGCGGAATGCGTCGACTATCACGATCCCTTCATCCCCGTACTCGGCGAGACAAGGGACTATCCCAAGTATGCGGGTATCAGGAGTGTGGATTTCTCGCCGCAGACCATAGCATCCTACGACGCGGTTCTCATCGCCACCGACCACTCGTCCATCGATTATGACGAACTCGTGCGCCACGCGAATCTGGTCCTGGACACCCGCAACGCCACGAAAGACGTAAAACACGGCCGCGAAAAGATCTACAAGGCATGAGCGGGGAGAACATGATGCAGATCCGCCGTTCGGAGAACCTGCCCGACATCGTGATTTTCGAACCGAAAGTCCACCGTGACGACCGGGGATGGTTCTTCGAATCGTACCGGCGGGATGTGTGCGGTGACAACGGTGCGGACCGCGACTTCGTCCAGGACAACATCTCGTTTTCACGGGAGGGTGTGCTGCGCGGCATGCATTATCAGCTCGCACGTCCACAGGCCAAGCTGGTGTCGGTGCAGGATGGAGAGATTTTCGATGTGGCGGTGGACATCAGAAGGGATTCACCCACGTTCGGCGCCTGGGCCGGCTTCACGATCTCGGCGGACAATCACCGTCAGGTTTTCATACCCGAGGGATTCGCCCACGGCTTCCTCGTGACCGGTCCCCATGCCCTCGTGACATACAAATGCTCGGATTTCTATGCTCCCGGCGAAGAACGGGGCATCCGCTGGAACGACCCCGCAATCGGCATCGAATGGCCGGTCGAACCATCGACCGTCTCGCCGCGCGACGAAAACCTGCCGCTTCTGGCCGACATCCCCGGGGACCAGCTTCCCGGTCATTCGCAGGCCGCATTCCCGGGGAACATCTGACAGCCCGACCCTTCCGTCTTCACGAACGGCCGTAATCGTCCTCGTACCGTTCGATATCGTCCTCGCCGAAATAATCCCCCGTCTGCACCTCGATGAACACCAGATTTTCGCTTCCGGGATTCATGACCCGGTGCCGTGCGCCGCGGGGGATGTCCACGCCGCCGCCCTTTCCGAGAGGGATATCGCTCGAATCGAGGGTTACCACGGCATTCCCGGAGACAACGTACCAGTGTTCCGCGCGCTGTTTGTGACTCTGAAGGCTCAGGCGCTTTCCGGGATAGACGATGATGCGTTTCACCTTGTGGTCCGGCTCGTCTGCAAGCACACGGTAATAGCCCCAGGGACGGTGGTCTTCGGAGGATTCCGGTGTGGTCGGCATGGCGGGCTCTCTTTCCTTCTGTTGATCGATTTCGATAAAAAGAAGGGGAATACACGTTACGGCGGATTCCGCTTCATCGTTTACTGTGTGGTCCGTGTCATTTCGCCGGTGCGGTATCGAATGGACGGCTGCTGAAGTAGGGCATGTCATCCCTGTCGCAGGTCCACGATCCCGCAATGAACTCCTCGGTCAGGCGGTAGGCTTCGTCGTCGCTGACCTGTACGGGCGGGTGCTTCATGAAATAGGAACAGCAGGGATAGAGCACACCGCCTTCGCCGCGGATGAGGGCGAGCTTGGCGCACCTGACCGCATCGATGACGATCCCTGCGGAATTCGGGGAATCCTCGACTGAGAGCCTGAGCTCCAGGTTCATGGGGACATCGCCGAACAGCTTGCCCTCCATGCGAAGGAAGCAGACCTTGTTGTCCTTCTGCCAGGGCACGAAATCGCTCGGACCGATGTGGATGTTCTCTTCATCAAGACGTTGCGCGGCAACGGACTGGACGGCCTCGGTCTTCGACACCCGTTTCGATGAAAGCCTGTGCCTGCTGAGCATGTTCAGAAAATCGGTGTTGCCGCCCGTATTGAGCTGGTAGGTGCGCTCGAGCTTGACGCCCCGCTTGCGGAAAAGGTCGGTCAGGATACGGTGGGTGATGGTTGCACCCAGCTGCGCCTTGATGTCGTCACCGATGATGGGGATGTTCTTCTTTTCGAAACGCTCGGCCCACTCGGGGGAACTGGCGATGAATACCGGCATGCAATTGATGAATCCCACACCGGCTTCGAGCGCGCAGCCGGCATAGAATCTGACTGCCTCCTCGGAACCGACGGGCAGGTAGTTGAGCAGCATCTCGGCGCCGGATTCACGGAGTACGGTGACGATGTCGTCCATGTCCGCCTCGGGCTCATCAGCAGGGACGAAGGTATACTTGTCGTCGTATTCGCTCATATGATCGGAAAAGCCGTCGAGGACACGTCCCATGCGGACCTTCACGCCGGTCGGGGGCACATCCCCGCAGAACACCGTGGTGCAGTTCGGAA
>CAYNWJ010000339.1:0-2131 GCA_964400815.1 uncultured bacterium | reverse complement strand
GATTGCTTCGGAGACATCTGCGCCCACCTTGCGCTTGTCGATATCGAAAGCAGCCACGACCTCGATATCGGACGGCTTGAACCCGCCGATGTCCCAGTGCATGAGTCCGATCGCATCTTCCCGGTTCCTGTCACGGTAATAATGTATACCCTGAACAAGAGAGCTTGCACAATTTCCCAGTCCGGCGATGGCGATCTTGATCGGGTCCATCAATCCCCTCCTCCTTTGCTCGACAAATGTTCTATATAAATGAAAATCAAACCCATGAAAAACAGCCGGTTCACAGCGGTCAGGCAACGGAGCACAGTAGACTGATGACAAAGCACCGGAAAAAAGTCATGACGCCTTGTATTGCACCGATGCGACAGAGCGGTCATCCGAATACTTCGAACCCCTATTCATGTAATAATGAACTTACATAATTCTAACGCGTTTGTCAACATTTCGTAGCAATTCGTACTCCACCGTGGACACCGGACTGTCGAAGCCGGAATCAGAACACCATGCACGCCGGAAGAAGCCATGTGTCCGTGCAACCTGCCTGAAATGGATGATCACCACCATTGATCTGTTGCAGAACGGATGCGGCGTCATTCAAGAACCACACCATAACACGGAAACGGCGGGAATGAACAGGAAGGATGCCGGCTCCCTTCTATCGCTCCTGGAATGAACCGAACTCCATCGCGTAATTCTTGGTGAAAACAGCGCCGAGGAGAAACACCAGGGACGAATAGTAGACCCAGAGAATGAAAATGGTAAACGACCCGATCGCACCATATGCCGAATCGATGTCTATCCTGAAGAAATAGAGTTCAATGAATATCTGGGATATGGAAAAAAGGAGCGTGGTCACAACCGCCCCGATCCATTCATCGGACCACGCGATTTTGGGTTCCGTAAGAATCTTGTATACCGCGGCGAAAATAATGACAAGGGTCGCAAGCGTGATGAGAAAATCGAAGGGCTGAAGGAGGTGCGGGGGAAACCCGGTCGCGCGTTCGAGCACGCCGCCGAACGCGGCAATCACAAGTCCCTTGAGAATGAGGACACTGAGCACGATCCCGAGAAGCAGCACCATCAGGAAGGAAAACATGTAGTTCCGGATCATGCCGCGCGCCCCCGGCTTTTTGATCGTCACCCCCCAGATCAGATTCAGGGTTTCCTTGAGCCGGGTGAAAACCATGCCCGCGCCGAAGACGATCATGGGCAGGCTGATGATGGTGGCGAAACGCTTCGAGGAACGGCTCCCGGCCTTCGCGATGATGTCGCCGACGAGATCCGAGGGCTTCTGCCCCACGATGGTGTGTATCTCGTGCACGATCTGACTTTCCACCAGATCCCTGCCGAATACCATGCCGGTGAACTCGATGGTGAGAACGAGAATGGGGCCGATGGAAAAGAGCAGATAGAAGGATATGGCGGCGCCGATGATGGCGGGCCTGCATTGCCACCAGTCGACAATGGTTTTTTTCAGTACCCTGATCACCCGTTCGAGGAGATCGTCCATCGTGCCGTTCCCGTTCATGCGTTCCGCATCCGTCATGGCACCGAGAACCCCGTTATTTGACTGTGACGGACATGATCACGACCGGCTCCACGGGAAGATTCTGGAACTGCGTGTTGACGGCCCGGGTCTCGACCGCCGCGATGGCGTCGACCACGTCCATGCCGTTCGTGACCCCGCCGAACACGGCGTACCCGTACCCGCGCGCCGTCTCATCCTTGTGATCGAGGATCCCACAAGTCTTCCGGAAGGCATCCGCACGAAACCTCTTGTCTTAATCGTGGAATTTATGATTTCGCTTGCCACCTGCACGTCTTCGCCTGCTTCGAGAATGGCCTCCAGGATGTACTTGGCTTTTACGCCCCCGGAAACCCTAATCTTATGTCCCCTGGCTCCGGTAATACCTCCGCCGACAACAAGGTTTCCCTTTGTGCGTATATCAGCTGGCTCAACCGCTCCGGTTACAACAATATCACCCACGGCGGTTATCCTGGACCCTTCAAGAACGTTCCCCCTTATACTTATCGCGCCGGGGTGACTTATGTGTCCAGTTTCAATTCCCACGTCTCCGTCGATGGTATATACCTGGTCCACCGCCAGTATACCCGAGGCGTATCTCAACCT
>CAYNWJ010000338.1:0-5121 GCA_964400815.1 uncultured bacterium | reverse complement strand
AGTTCCGCGACGCTCCGTGAATTCGGGGCCAGCATCTTCGTGGCGGACATGCTCGCGCTGGGGCTGGCCCGTGAGCTCGCCCCCCTCATGACCGCCATCATCGTGAGCGGCCGCTCAGGCTCGGCAATCGCCTCAGAAATTGCCACCATGAAGTTCACCGAGGAGCTGGACGCCATCAAGACCATGGGACTCAATCCACTCCGTTTCGTCGTGGTGCCCAAGCTCTGGGCGATGGTGGTGTGCATGCCGCTCTTGAGCATCATGGCCCTGTTCTTCGGTCTTCTGGGCGGGTTTCTGGTGGCGATCACCTATATCGACCTGTCACCCGCGACATTCATCGACCGCGTGGTGCTGGTGCTCCTGTTCTGGGACATCGCCACCGGGCTCATCAAGAGTGTTTCCTTCGCCGTCATCATCACCGTGGTGGGGACCTACAAGGGACTGAACTTCTCCGGCGGGGCGGACGGTGTCGGACGGGCCACGACGGCCGCGGTGGTGGCGTCCATCTTCGCCATCATCGTCATGGACTCCATCTGGGGCATCATCTTCTATTTCAGGCCGGGCGGCTGATATGCAGCAACACGGAGGCGCCGTGGAACAGCAGCTTGAAACGGGCATGGCGGACGGGGACGGTTTCATCCTCGATGTGGACGGTCTTCATTCCTGGTATGGCAGCAACCATGTGCTCAAGGGCGTGGACTTCAAGGTCCGGCGCGGCGAGATCATGGTCATTCTCGGCACCTCCGGCTGCGGAAAATCCACCCTCCTCAAAAACATCATACGCCTCTACAATTCCGGCAGGGGAAGCATCAACCTGATGGGAAGCGAAATGACGGAACTGGAGCCGGAAGAGATAGAGCATGTTCTCAGGAACGTGGGCGTGATGTACCAGCATGGCGCCCTGCTCAATTCCATGACCGTGGGCGAAAACGTGGCCCTGCCCCTGGAAATGCACACCAGCGTGTCACCGTCCCTCCGCAGGGAGATCGCGGAACTGAAGCTCAGGCAGGTCGAACTGCACAACGTGTACGACAAGTTTCCCCGCGAGCTCTCGGGCGGCATGCAGAAGCGTGCGGCCGTGGCGCGCGCCATCGTCCTCGATCCCGACATCATATTCTGCGACGAGCCGTCGGCCGGACTCGACCCGGTGACCGCCAAGGGACTCGACGAACTCCTCATCGCCCTCAACGACACCCTCGGAATGACCATCGTCGTGGTCACCCACGAACTGGAAAGCATCAAACGCATCGCCCACCGCATCACCTATCTCGACCAGGGATCGGTTCTTTTCACCGGAACCCTCGAGGAGGCGTTCGATGCCGACATGTCCCAGATCCAGCATTTCTTCCTCCGCCAGGAACGCGCTGAAGAGTCTTCGTAAAGCAATCAATAACAAGTAATTATGCGCCCACTATCACGATACTAAATTATCTAATAGTGCAATATTATTTTATACAAATTTTACTTGCCAGATGCGGGATCGTCCTTATATTATCTATTAAGGTTGACCGGAACATGATGGGTGAAAGCACCACAGCCGCGAACACTCGCTGCCACGGAGGCGGTTCAAGGGGGCGTGGGGGGTGCCGCCTCCGATGGTTTACATCGCTCCATATCCCCGGTGCTCCACACTCGAAAGGTTGGTGATAGCATGGGTATGCTGGCTCAGCATCACGTCTCCGGCGAAACCATCATGATCGGCGGTGTCGTTGTCGGACTGGGTATCGGTGTCCTGGTCGGCTATGTCATCGGTATGATGATCAACAACATCGGCGTCGGCATTTCGCTCGGCGGGCTCGGCGGGCTCGTCGCCGGCATCATCGTCGGGGTCATGATCGCGGACCGCGAGGATTGACGGCGGTTCGCAGTCTGAACAACCGGGAAGGGACGGTGCGAGCCGTCCCTTTCTCATATCCGAAAGCAGCAGCCACAGTGAATGGCGGCAGAATGGCTGATCATGCAAACGGAATCTGACTTCTGGCAATCCCCCGAAAATCCATCGAATAATACACATAAGCTATTATAATATATGATATTACATTCAACATACAAGTAAGAAAAGATTCTTTGAACAATTGATAAAACCGCATGTAACCGATGCTGGCGACGAGGGAAGAATGATGATTGACCGTACGCCGCTTGAACCATGATTAATGGGATTCAAGGATTGACAGGATTGTAATCGTGGTTCATCCCGTAATCCCGAAAATCCCGGTTCAGCAAATGAAAACCGCCGAAGCAAATGTGTTTGCCGGAAAATGGGGGATTGTCAGAAATATCCTTTGTGCGGCGTAACATATTGAATATATTGTAGAGTAGAATCATTCTGCGGTAGGTTCCCCAAAGGATCGGAGAATAGGCGTGGATATCGACTGGACAGTTGTGGCGACACACCTTTACCAGCTGGGAATAGCGTTCGTGCTCGCGCTGCCCGTGGCCCTCAACAGGGAATACAAGAGCAGGGGCGCAGGGCTCAGGACCTTTCCCCTCGTCACCATCGCCGCCTGCGCATACATGCTTGTGGGAATGCAGCTCTACGAGGGTTCTGACGCCGAGGCGCGGGTAATGTTCGGCATTATCACCGGCATGGGATTCATCGGGGGCGGCGCCATCATCAAAAACCGCGTCCAGGTTGCCGGCACCGCCACCGCGGCAAGTCTATGGAACACCGGCGCGATCGGCATTTCCGTCGCCTACAGGCGGTATGAAATCGCGCTGGTCCTGTCCATGATCAATTTTCTGATCCTCCAGTTCGCCGCTCCCCTCAAGCGTCTGAATCACGGCAGTCACGAAGAGGACGGCATCGAGGCTGCGGCGGACGACGATTGAAATCTTTACGCACCCGTTTGACCGCGATGATGTTTCATCCCTTCGCCGAGCGTGGTTGATTTTTCCCTTTCCCCCCCGCGTTTCCTGATGTATCATTCCTTCCATGTGGCTCATAATACTGTTGCTTCTCGCATATCTCGCGGGCTCCATCCCCACGAGCATCATCGCCGGCAGGGTGACGCGCGGCATCGACATCCGCGAGCACGGCAGCCGTAATCCCGGCGCGACCAACACCTTCCGCGTTCTCGGGAAGAAGATCGGCGTCACCGTGGGCCTGATCGACATCTTCAAGGGCTTTTTCGCGGTGGCCATTCTGCCGGGTCTCGTGACCGATAGCGGCCTCGTCCCGCCGGACATCCGCCTGATCCTCGTCGGGTTCGCGGCGGTGGCCGGGCACATGTGGACGGTGTTCGCCGGGTTCAGGGGCGGCAAGGGCGTCGGGACCTCATTCGGCGTGTTCCTCGGGCTGGCCCCGGTGCCGTCGCTCGTGGCGCTTGCGGTGTGGTGCGCCATAACCTTCTCCACCGGCTATGTCTCGCTGGGGAGCATCGTGGCGGCCGTGGCCCTGCCCGTTTCGGTGGTGGCCGAGGGGATGATACAGGGTTCGCTGTCGGCGCCGGTGGCGGTTGTGTCGGGGATCCTGGGCCTGCTCGTGGTCTGGCGTCACCGCTCGAACATCGTCCGGCTGGTACGCGGCGAGGAGAACCGCTTCGGAAAAAAGAGGGGGGTGTCATGACCATCGCCGTTCTCGGCGCGGGCAACTGGGGCACCACCGCGGCGCTCCTGCTCCACGGCAACGGGCACGATGTCCGGCTGTGGGAGTTCTTCGAGGAGCGGGCGCGGGAGATGATTGAAACGCGTGAGAACGCGCGCTTCCTGCCGGGTGTGACCATCCCGCCGGGTGTCACGGTGACATCGTCTCTGGAACAGGCTCTCGACGGGGCGGAGATCGTCGTCTTCGTGGTGCCGTCGTCGGTGATGCGCGATACAGCCCGTTCTGCCGCGCGTTCGGGGCGTCTGTCCGGGGATGCGGTGCTCGTGTCCCTCTCCAAGGGGCTCGAACACGACTCCCTCGCCACCATGACCGACATCATCGCAGAAGAGACCGGGGGCGGCCATCCGCTCGCCGCCATGTCCGGTCCCTGCATCGCCAACGAGATCGCCCGCGGCCTTCCCACGACCATCGTGGCCGCCTCAGACAACAGCGGTGTTTCATGTCTCATGCAGGAGGTGTTCATGACGCCGCGGTTCAGGGTGTACACCTCCGGCGATCCCCTCGGCGTGCAGCTCGGCGGCGCGGTCAAGAACATCGTCGCCGTGGCTGCGGGCATGAACGACGGCATGGGATTCGGCGCGAACGCCAAGAGCGCCCTGGCCACACGCGGCATCGTGGAGATGCGGCGCTTCGGCGAATCCATGGGGGCGAACCCGGAGACATTCAACGGCCTCTCGGGCATCGGCGATCTCATCACCACCTGTTTCAGCGCCCATTCCCGTAATCGCCGGGTGGGCGAGGAGGTGGCGGGTGGACGCGCGCTCGACGAGGTCCTCCGCGACATGGTCATGGTCGCCGAGGGGGTTCCCACGACCTCCACGGTGCACGATTACGCCGCCGCGCACGGGATCGACATGCCCATCACAGCCCAGGTCCACCGGGTGCTCTTCGAGGGCGTGCCGCCGGGGGAGGCGGTGGACGGTCTCATGGGACGTGACGGCAAACCGGAGATCGGTTGATTCGATCCGCCGTAACAAACTGACACGCAGGCGCAACGGCTCCATGCATTCGACAGGGGGACTCCATGGACGACATGCTCTCGAAAAAATATCATTCCATCAGCGAAGTCGCCGAGCTGCTCGACCTCAAACCCCACATCCTCCGCTTCTGGGAAACCGAGTTCACCCAGCTCAGGCCGCGGAAGAACCGCGCCGGCAACCGCGCCTACACCGAACGCGACATCAGGATCGTCGCACTGATCAGGCGCCTGCTCTACGAGGAGAAATACACCATCGAGGGCGCCCGGCAGAAACTGAAATCCGACCGCGAGATCATCGACGACCAGCTCTCCCTGCCGTTCGAGGGAATCCTGGAGACGAAGGGGACCGCCGATGTTCCCCGTACGGAGCTGAAGAACATCCGGTCCGAGCTGATCTCCCTCATCGAGGAGGTGCGCGGACTGTGAATCCGTGTCCGGCAGTAATCCGCGCATCGAACGTCACGGCCCGCCTGGTATGGCGGGTCGTTTTCCATTTCGTGCGCCCGGCAGGGCGCACCTACTTGGAGGTGTAAGTCCT
>CAYNWJ010000337.1:0-5131 GCA_964400815.1 uncultured bacterium | reverse complement strand
CTCGCGGTGACTGCCGGCGTTGAAGGCGATTTCGGCATCCTCCGCCAGCCGCTCGGACACATACACCGGGATGTCGTACAGGTTGCCGAAGGGAGGCATGGCACCAGTCTCGCAGTCGGGGAACATCTCCCTGAACTCGTCCTCGCCCGCAAGTTCCACAGCATGCGCGCTCATGGACTCCTTCAGCATGTTGAAATCGACCTGGTCCTGCGCCGGAAGAACCGCCATGACATAGGAGCCGTCCACTTTGACGATCACCGTCTTGGCCGCGTTCTTCCCCGAAATGTGGGCAAGCGCGGCGACCTCCTGCATGGTATAGGCGGGGGAATGCTCGATGGAGCGGTACTTGATGCCGTTTTCATCCAGGAATTCCCTGAGTTTGCGCGACGGCATGTCGATCACCACCTTTCAGAATTATTGTATCGGTGTGTTAAGATAATATAATACTGAGGGGCGGTTTCCGCAAAGGGTATTATTGAAGCGTACCAATCCCCCATTTTCCGGCACACAACGTTATTCGGCGGTTTTTCGAATGCTGAACAGGGATTTTCGGGATTACGGGATGAACCGCGACTACAAACATGCCAACTCTTTCATCCCGTTGATCATGGTTCAAACGGCACGATGCAACAGCATATTACTTTATGGCATATGTGTATTATGCGGTGGATTTTCGGGAGATTGTCATGCTGTATTGAAGCGTATCGCGCAACACACGCTTTTTCATACCGTCAGTTTTTCAAGTGTCTCCAGCGCATAAAGACACATCCGCGGTGTGTGGAAGAAATCCTTGACGGGCAGGTTCACGGTCTCTGTCGTGGGAGCTCCCTCCCGGGTGAGGCGCTCGCGCCAGTCCCCTCCCGACCCCGTGGGGAAATGTCCGAACGAATAGCCGTGGAGGCGGTTGTACCATTCGATGCACCAGTCCTCCCCGGTCAGTTCATGTGCCAGAAGGGTTCCATACAATGCCTCGGTATGCACCCACCACATCTTGAGGCGCCAGGGCGGATAGGGCGGCAGGTCGGGTTCGGCCCCGGACGAGTCCCGCGAATAGACGATGCCGCCGTATTTCCCGTCCCACCCGAGTTCGAGATGGCGGCGCATGACCCGGGCGGCGGTATCGATGAGCGGACGGTTGTCCTTCCTGCGGGCGTGGCGCATGATCTTCCACATGCACTCGATGGCGTGCCCCGGCAGGATGAACCGGCCTTCGGGCGTATCGAGCCGCGAACAGTCCCGCGCCACCGTCTCGTGCAGCAGCATGGTATCACGGTCGAGATGGCAGGACAGGACCCTGTCGATCGCCGTATCGAGGATCGCGGTCACATCGGGGTCCGGGGCGAGGGCGTTCAGTTCATCCGCGAGCACGATCTCCATCATGGAAATCCCGTGCTTCATGACCCCCGGAGTCATGGTGAAGGGCGCGATTGCATCGAAATCGTCCCGCTCGGTCCGCTCCCATATCCTGAAAAGAGTGCGGCGTGCGAGGGAGAGGGCTTCACTGTCCCCCGACGCCGCCGCATACCCGATGAGTCCGTAACAGGCGAAACAGTCGCTCCATATGGAAACAGGCCCCTCGGTCACCGTGCCGTCGCGCTCCAT
Source organism: uncultured bacterium (assembly GCA_964400815.1). Taxonomy (GTDB): domain Bacteria; phylum Latescibacterota; class Latescibacteria; order Latescibacterales; family Latescibacteraceae. The sequence goes on along the minus strand of CAYNWJ010000337.1, from coordinate 3,529 downwards.
GGCGTATACCCAGTCGCCGTTGCCGTCAATGGCATGTTCTACAAGGAACCGGTATGTTCGCGATGCGATGTCCAGCCATGAATCGCGGGGTTCCATCGTGGAATACAATGTCGAAAACGTCCAGAGGCCGCGGGCGAGGGAGTAGGTGTATTTCTCACCGGAAACCAGCTCTCCCTCATCGGTCAGACAGGTCACGAGACCACCGTATTCCCGATCGACCCCGTACCGCTCCCAGAAGGGCACGATGTCATCGAGCAGGGTCGACCGATATATCCGTACGAGCTCGGACGGTCCGGGCTGCAAACCCCGCGGAACATCCTCCGGGCTCTCAGAGCAGCCGAACGCAGCCACCAATGGGCTTGCGGCCACGGTTTTGATGAAGGCGCGTCTTATCATGGCTGATCCTTTTTGAGGCAATCCGTAAAAATCATCCTGAATACACATAAGCAATTATATATTAAAGTTTTTATGTCCAACATTCATGAAAGAACAGCTTCTTTGAATCATTATCGGGATCGCATGTAACCGATGATGACGCTGTCGGAAGAATGGGGATTGACCGTACACCGTTTGAACCATGATTAAAGGGATGAAAGGATGTATTGGATTGTAATCGCGGTTCATCCAGTAATCCAAAAAATCATGGTTCAGGAAATGACAACCGCTGAAATACATGTGTGTGCCGGAAAACGGGGGATGCCGGCGCCTCTTTTTCGTTTGAACCGGCACACAGGCGCATATCACGAATCCCCGCCCCGTGAAAAAAAGATTGCGGAGCGGCCGGGAACAGCACAGCTTACAAACACATACAATGCCCACAGGCAGGGAGACACCGTGAAATTTTCAGCACCGTTGATCCCCGGAACACTCATCAGGCGGTACAAACGCTTTCTCGCTGACGTGCGTCTCGAAAGCGGAGAAACGGTCACCGCCCACTGCGCCAATACCGGCTCCATGCGCCAGATGGCGGAACCGGGAAGCCCGGTCATGCTTTCCGAAGCAGCAAACCCCGAACGGAAGACCCGCTACGACTGGCAGCTGGTGATGGTCGGGGGCTTGTGGGCGGGGATCAACACCTCGGCGCCCAATATCCTCCTCAGGGAGGGCTTCGAGACCGGAGTGGTCCCCGCGTTCAGGGGCTTCGACGAAATCCGCATGGAGGTGAAATACGGTGTCAATTCCCGTGCGGACGCCCTCCTGGCAGGCCCGGACGGCCGGTGTTATGTGGAGGCCAAGAACGTCACCCTGGTCGAGGACGGCGCCGCCCTCTTTCCCGATGCCGTCACGAGCCGCGGGGCGAAGCATCTCGACGAACTGTCCGCGGTCGTGGAGAACGGCGACCGGGCCGTTCTCTTTCTCCTCTCGCAGCGGATGGACAGCACGGCCATCGGCATCGCGTCCCACATCGATCCGTATTATGCCGAACGTCTGAGAGCCGCCGTTTATGCGGGAGTCGAAATCGTCACCTGGCGCGCCCGTGTCAGTCCGGAGGAAATCGTCCTCGACACGGCGGTCCCCTTTGTCATGCCCTAACCCATGTTCCCCGCGAATATGACCGGACACGATCCTCAGTCGATTCCCCGCGCCTTCAATTCATCGACGGTCGCCGTAAGGATCGCCTCGTGACCCTTCGCAAGAGGGGCCGGCTGACGATATTCCCACCAGCTCTCGACCTCGTAGCCGCCTTCTTCAAGCATGGCCGAAGTGGGCAGATAGAGCTGGGCGCCGTCGGTATATCCCATGGAGAAGGTGACTCCTTGCGGATAACGGTCGAGGATCAGGTTTCCCAGTTCGGCGACGAGTTCCCCCTCGATGCCGACGAGACGCAGACCGTCGCCGATCTTGACCCCGTGGGCTGTGATGGATACGGCTTCATCCGCTGAAAAGTCCCGGTCCATGCGTTCGATCTGTTCACGGGCCCAGGCCTGTTTGACTTCCGGCATGCTCTCCGAATGGGCCCGGGGATCGGCTATGATGTTCTCGAGTTCGGACCGGGTGAATGATTGTGCGAAGGGCCAGCTCATATCGATGGATTCCGATGCGAGAACGGGCTCCACTTCAGTCAGACCTTTCTCGATCACGGCGACAACCTCGTCAGCCGCCATCTCGCCGGCATCTTTCACATCCTCCCAGTCGCCGGCGCGCCAGTGGTCCCCGCCTTTTCCGATCACGCTCGGTTTCGAGTCTCCCCCGGCGCCCTGAAGGAATAGGCTCGCCGGGTGGCCGAGATATGCATCCAGCCTGTCCATCGCGGGGCCGGGATAATCGGCGGATATCCAGTAAGAACGATCGACGCCCTTGACCGTGGAGGGATGGCAGGACACCGAGAACAGGAGACAGACCGGTTCACCCGACTCATCCTCGAAAAGACAGACAGGAAGGTTGTCGCAGACGGCGCCATCGGGATTCGGCGCGAATTCGATGGAACCGTCGGGCAGCTTCTTCCTGCGGCTCATGGGCACGGAGGACGTTCCCGCACCCGCCATGACCCTGACCCTCCGGGCATCATCGCGGGCAGCGGCCGCCGCATCCACAATGGCATCCTCGAGAAAATCGAGATAGAAGGGATCGGAAGGCGTATAGAACCAGGTGCCCACCTTCGGACCGGTGTGGGTGTGCGAGGTGTTGAGCATGATATCGGACGGCGCCATGTCGAGCCGCCGTCCGATTGCCCCCCTGAAGCGGTCTGCCTCGTCACGACTGAAAAAGAGGAGATCGAAACCCATGACGAGGGCCCGTTCACCTCCCTGCTCCATGTACAGCGCCCGGACATACAGGTCGTCATGGACACCCTTGCACCCGGCGGGATCGTAATCCCTTCCGCCGAATCCGGTCATGGGCGTGCCGATGGGCGGCGTGATCTTCACCCGCGCGAAACCTGCCTCCATGGAAGGTCTCCGGCTGTCAGTCCCGCACCCCGGCAGCGCGATCAGTCCGAGCAGCACGATTGTTGATAGCGTTCTCATACATGATCTCCCGGCATGTTCATTCACATGATTTCAGTTCATGATATATAGTGTAGCATACAAGACAAGTCCGGGCAAATGATTTTCCGCAGGCGACGGCCGACGTCTCGACAAAAATGTCGGCAACCTCAACGATCGTGAGAATCTACCGTACGCCCCATCAATTATTATTATCAATATAATTGTTTAATGCTATTTCGACGATTTTGTCGAAACAGCACATGCGTCGCCGAAGCCACGGTGATACGTATTGCATTACTGCGCTTTATCTTACGCTCTTTCATGCGTTTTGGCACCATCATTGCATTATAGAATGACCAGGAACGAAACACCAATGTTTCGTCTGAAAAACAAACACTCAAAGGGAGGTTCGAAATGAAACGCACACTCAGCATTGCACTGGTCGCCGCTCTGGCAGTCTTCACCGGTCTCGCAGCAGTATCCGTGGCAACAGCCGACGACGATGTCGAAACGCCTCCGCGCACCAGCCGTGCGGCCAGTTGAGAGGCACGCAGCGGCCATCTCCACGCCCGGCCGAGTCATCGGGCGCACGGTGATCGACC
>CAYNWJ010000336.1:2967-5133 GCA_964400815.1 uncultured bacterium | reverse complement strand
TCAGGCCCGGTCAATAGTAACGTATATGGATGCTGACTTAACTTGATAACCGGAATAAAGAAAGCCCTGTCATGCTGACAGGGCTTTCTCCGTTTCTGGAACTATCGATGCCGCTTTACTTGACGAGCGTCATCTTCATGGTCTGGGAGAAGCCAGCGCTCTTGACGGTGTAGAAGTACACACCGGCGGAGAAGCCGGAAGCATCCCATACAGCCGAATGCTGACCCGCATCCATGTAGCCGTCGACCAGCGTGTCGACCTTCTGTCCGGCCACATTGAACACATCAACCGTCACATCGCCCGCCTGCGCCAGGCTGAAGGTGATGGTTGTGGTGGGGTTGAAGGGGTTCGGGACGTTCTGATCGACCGCGAAGGCAGCGGGAGCTTCTTGTACGCCGACCGCGTTGGTGATCACGCCCTTGATGGAGTCGTGGCCGATGAAATACATTGAATAATCGATTTTTTCCTTGTCCCATTCGTAATGTGTGCCGCCGGTCTGCATGTTGTCGCAGTAGAAACCGTCATACGGCGTATCGGAATCCACGACCAGCGTGCAGCGCTTCCAGCCCGCGGTTTCGCCGGAATATCCGAGGTATCCGAGACCGGTGCCGTCGGGACCCAGGAGGCCGAAGGATACCGCGCCCACGTCATAGGCGTTGCCCACAGTAAAACTGTTGGCGTCGGTGCCCAGGGTGTAGATGTAGGGACCCACGTTGAAGTCGTGGCACACCCATGCCTTGGCGGAGGTCTCCTCGAAATTGTGATCGAGCACATAATCGCCGTTCTGGTTGGTCCACACCCAGAAGTCGGCCATGTCGCCGCTCTCGAGATATCCCGAGGGATTGACCATCTGGTGCATGCAGGTACCGTAATGGTTCATGGTGATCATGCCGTTACGGAGCGTGAAGTATGACGGACCGCCGTTCATCTGGCCGCCGGCCTCGTAATCTTCGAGAGAGCTCCACCATTCCGAAAGGTCGATGCGCTCGACAATGAACCCATCCTTGTCGTAGACGAAAAATTCCGATGCGGGTTCGGTGCAGGTTCCGCAGCGGCTGGAATTGTAGATATAGTCGCCCTCGATGGTGGGGCCGCTGGAGCCGGTGCTCGAGAAATAGAGCGCGGTGAAGGTGTCGCCGAAACCGTCCTCGCCGAAATCAGACTGAAGCTCGGCGTCGCCTCCCGGAACCCAGCGATACTTGTGCACGGTGCCGAGGGTTGCGTCCTTGTTGTATGCCGAAAGATAAAAATAATCGAAGTCGGTCTGTTCCATCTCGGGAGCGCCCCATGTGCTCCAGCCCTCGGCGACGGACACGTTGCTCGTCTCGACGAGCGAGGGATCCATGGGATCGTTTCCGATCGCCCACCTGGTGGAGAAGTTGTACCAGATCGGATTTGAGAGCGGAAGGCCGTCCGTACCGATTTCCTGTATCTTCGCGGACCTGTCATAGCTGATCTGTTCCGACATGAGCGTCTTCGAGCTCTGATTGTCGAATGCCCAGATGTAATAGGTGTATTCACCGGCGGGAACGATGCCGCCGTCCTGATCGGTTCCGTCCCAAGTCAGGTCGACCGAGCCGACACTTGCATTCTGCAGGCTCGAATAATATACGCACGTATCGACCTTGTTGACATAGTGCCAGCCGAGATAGCCGTTCTGAACGTCGACGATATTGGCCGCCTCGTCCTTGGTATAGACCAGAAACATCAGGCCGGCCGCGGTTCCGGAGACAGTAACGGGGATGGTCAGTTCGGAACCGTCGAAATCATACTGAACCAACGGGTCTGCGCTGACCTTGAGAAGCGTTGGAGCGAAATCGGCTGCGAATGCAGCTGTCGAGGCAAAGAGCATTACCAATGCGAAAGTGAAAAGCTTTTTCATACCGCACTCCTTTTGTGGTGTGGAAAAAACGTGAACGATTTCTGTCAGATTCCGGTATCACCTCCCATGCGTTCCAAATTACAAATGATTGAACCATATATTAATAATAAACCAGCGTAATTCTAACATCAAGAATAATTTGTTTTTAATCCTTCCGCAGCGTTTTCACAATCTCAGCGCTTTCAATAGAGGTCCTCGAGCGGCGCCTCGGCACGGTACACCTCCGCTTCCGATGGTTTCCCGCATACACCCGCCTTGCTGACGGAGCGGACACGAATGGTGTT
>CAYNWJ010000336.1:0-2957 GCA_964400815.1 uncultured bacterium | reverse complement strand
GTGTTTTTACCCGGCGCGAGGACCCAGGTCCAGCGGTTGGTCCCGATCTTTTTCCATCCCGATCCGTTCTCGTCGACCTCGAAATGATCGAAATTCGGCGTGTAGGTCTCGAAGATCATGGTAAGGAACGAGTTCGAGTGTCCGGCGGTGGCGCGCATGTGGACGAGGTTGAGGTCGGGCCAGATGTCGCGGGGGCGGTCGGTGAACCAGCTGTACTGGCGCTTGGGCGGGGTCCGTTCGTCATACCAGTTGATGTAGCTGTTCCAGGGCCACCAGCCGGAGCCGTGGTTCAGCGGCATGGGCCAGGGCTTCTCGTAGAAATTGTTACGGGTCAGTGTGCGCATGAACGGCGAGTGGGCGAGTCCCTTGTATGCCAGTTTTTCGTTCTGGTGATAGCTTGCCGAACTGCGCAGCACCGGGGGCTTTTCCTCCCGGTGCTTGATCTCCTCGGCCGCCCAGCCGGAGCTGGTCATGGTGTTCATCCAGTCGATGGGCCGGTCCGGGAAGAAATAGTCGAGATAGGCGTTGTGAAGCTCGAGGAAGCTCATGGGCTCCATGGTCCCGCTGTCACAGAGGAAATGATCCGCATAGCTCGCCTCGAAATACACCCATTTCCCGAGATCGTCGCACCAGATCTCGGCGACCTCGTGGTTCATGCAATTGATGAGCCGCCCCTGCCAGCCGAATGTCATGCAGAGGCCCATCAGATAGTTGTTGAACTGGATGCACATGCCCACCGATCCCTGACGGTCGATGCGTTCGGAGATCGAAAGGCCGTCCCATCCCGGATAATTGGGGATCGGCGTGCCATAGAGCCTGGGCACCCTCGTGGTGGCGTACTGGAGGAGCCGGGTGATCGCCTCGAACTGCGTCCTGCTCCCGGCGATGATGCCGTCGAGGTTCTCCCGTTCGCGCAGTTCCCTGAGCTCCGGCCTGTCCCAGGGCTCCCATTCCCAGTCTACCGAGGAATATCTGATGGCGGGATTCACCACACGGCCGGTCTTCAGGCTCGCATGGGTCGTCATGCCCTGCACGAGGTCGGTTTCGATGCTCATGGAGCGCACGACGGGGGATACGAGCGGGTTGGACGTGGAGAGCTCCGCCCTGATCTGCATGAACCGGCCGTCGATCCTGCGGTCGTCGAACGCGGCGTCGACCCTCTCCCCTTCCCCGATCAGCTCATAGGGGCTCCATTCCTCCGAGAAGGGGCTCGGGTCGATCCCCCTGCGCATGAAATATTTCACCGATGTGCCTTCGGGGACATCCGCGCGGATGCTCACGCGAACCTTCTTGTGCACCCGGACGGGAACGATGAAACCTTCATCGCCGCCCTGCCAGATGTCGATGACCGGTGTCGCCAGCCACCCCGACGGCACATGGCGGTCGAGGCTGATGCGCACCGAGTATTCCGCGCATGTCTCGCCCAGGGGACCGAACGGGCTCTCTTTCCATGTCTCGCCACCGTCGGCCGACTTGAACGAGGTCTTGCCGACATCCCGGGGATCACCGCCGCCGTGCTCGAACTCGTCCTGCCTGGCGAGGTATAACGCCCATCCTTCCGATTCGCTCTGTGCCCCGGGGCAGGAAAGCTCGATGACATTCCTGCCCTTCTTGAGCCAATCGGCCGGGAATTTCGTCCAGCGATAGGTGAGATGGCAGGTCTCGGGATCCCACAGCTCGACCCTGCTTCTGTTGCCGTTCACGCTGAATTCGAGGGGATGTTTGCCCTTCCGCGTGAAGAAGAACACGAGCCACGCGGCTTCCGCCCGGGGATCGTCGATCTGTAGGAGCTTGCGCGCCATGGAGTTTCCCCAGACGGCGTCGGTACTGACACCTTTCTCGCTCATACCGGCGCCGGGGCTGTCGTTCTCGACGAGATCCATGTTGAAAAGGCCCACGCCGCCCGAGGGGTCTTTCATCAGCATGTGCATGAAACCGGTATCGTAGACCGTCCCGGCATCGGCGCTCCATACAGTGGTCACCGGCCCCTTGGCCGAAGCCGGCAGGGCGATGCATGACAGTACGGCCACAAAACAGGAACACACAATGAAGGGGGAGATTCCGCCACAAAAACGTCCGCGGCGTTCCCGCGTGAAACATCTGAATATTCCGGTGAATCCGTCTGCATGTGACATGCCAGCCTCCATGGTTGGGAAGAAGAACTATTTACTGATTCATAAATATGAGATACACGGTTGAATGTCAATGACTTTTATCACATCCAGGCTGAAACGAAACGTGACGGCGGCATCATCGATAAACATGGCGCGCCACACTCATCCTCCATTTTCGGCTCTGGCTTTTGCAACCTTTCCGCCGTATATTAGTCTGAATAAACACAAGGAAATCCTGGTATCCAGTTCGGCAAGCAACACATGATTCAGCTGTTTTCTCTGCAAACCCCCCTTGCGTCGCTTCGCGCCACCTTCCCCCGAAGCGGGAGAAGGAAAAGCACCACGGGTAGGGCTCCCTTTCTCCCTCCAGAAGGAGAGTGGATATCGGGAGAAGGGGACGATTACAAAACCAGAGATTTTCGCCTGAAATGCCCAAATTCAGGCCCGGTCAACATCAACATATATGGATGCTGACTTACCTGGATAACCGGTTAAGGAAAACACAACGAATTGCCCGGGCCATTGTCGCCGAAGGCGGACGGGATACTACATGATACAGAGCGTTTTCAGAATCATTCTCACACTGGGGCTTGCTGTTTTCGCAGGCATGCCGCCGGCCGTGGCAGATGACGCCGTCCTCGACATCCTCCAGGATGAACTCACGCGGGAAATGGCGGGTCTCAGTTCACAGGAAACCCCGCCCTATTTCATGTCCTATACCCTTACCGATGTCGATGTCATGTCGGTCGGCGCCTCCTTCGGCTCCCTGACATCGTCCGGCGGGGAATCATTCAGGCTGATGAACGTGGATGTCCGCGTGGGGGACTACGAGCTTGACAACAC
>CAYNWJ010000335.1:0-5147 GCA_964400815.1 uncultured bacterium | reverse complement strand
CCCCGAGCTGTAGCTTCTGGCCAGCTCGATGGCCTCGTTCATGGAAACGCGCACGGGGATGTCTGGACGCTTCGTGGCTTCCGCGAGGGCTATCCACAGGATGTACCGGTCGATACGCGAAACACGGGAGAGGTCCCAGTTCTCCAGGACCGCGGCGATGCGTTTGTCGAAGTCATTCTTTTCACGCTCGATGATGGCGGCGAGTTCCAGCGCGAAGGCCTTTCCCTCGTCGTCGATGCCCAGCCCGAAGGGCTCGGGAGAGGGTTCGTCGGGGTCGAAAATCCCCGCTTCCATGTCGCGGTCGATCCGGGTCATCTCCTCGAAGGCCCGCGAGACCGGGAATTCACGGCTCTCGGCCATGTAGAGGGCCCTGATGAGGGCGCCTCGTGCCTTGTGACGTGCGCTCACCCGTTCATTCCTCCATTGCGCCCATGAGATTGGCCATCTCGAGCGCTGAAAGGGCGGCGTCGAAGCCACGGTTCCCCACCGTTGCGCCCGCCCTCTGGACCGCCTGTTCCACCGTGTCGGTGGTCACCACGCCGAAAATGACGGGAACACCCGTTTCGAGTCCCGCCAGCGCCACCCCTTTGGACGCTTCGGCCGCCACATAATCGAAATGCGGCGTCGCGCCCCTGATGACCGCACCGAGGCACACGACAGCGTCGTAGTTCCCCGATGCCGCGGCTTTCTTCGCCACAAGGGGGATCTCGTACGCCCCCGGAACCCACATGACGGTGATGTCACCGTCCGTGACCTCGTGACGGTTCAGGCAGTCGAGAGCACCGTCGAGGAGCTTGCTGCCGATGAGCTCGTTATACCGGGAAACGACGATGCCGAACCGCTTTCCCTTTCCCGAAAGATCGCCCTGGATTATCCGTGCCACGTTCGCACTCCTTTGTTCGGCCGCCACGTCCGTGACGGCGGCATATTGTTTCGCGTCAGCAGGTTCCGCGCCGGAACATCATCCGGCACATCCGCCGCCGGAACGCTCACTGGTGTCCCTGGTCCCCGGTTTCCGTGCATCCGAAACTGAGAATGTGTCCCATCTTGTCCTTCTTCGTCTGCATGTAGAACGCGTTTTCGCAGTTCACCTCGATCTCAACGGGAACGCGTTCGACGATCTCGAGATTGTATCCCTCGAGGCCCACGATCTTCTTGGGATTGTTGGTCATGAGCCTGATCTTGCGGATTCCGAGATCGGACAGGATCTGGGCCCCGATGCCGTAATCCCTGAGATCGGGCGGGAAGCCGAGCCTGATGTTCGCCTCCACCGTGTCGAGTCCCTCGTCCTGGAGTTTGTATGCCCTGATCTTGTTCTCGAGACCGATGCCGCGCCCCTCCTGACGCATGTACAGCACCACGCCGCGCCCCTCCTTCTCGATCTCCAGGAGGGCGAAGGCGAGCTGGTCCCCGCAGTCGCAGCGCAAAGACCCCAGAACATCCCCCGTCAGACATTCGGAATGGACCCGGACCAGCACCGGTTCGTCGGTGGTCACATCCCCCTTGACGATCGCCAGGTGATGATGGTCGTCGATCTCGCTCTCGTAGACCTTCAGTTGGAACACGCCGAACTTCGTCGGGAATTTCACCGCCACGATGCATTCGACCAGCTTCTCCCGCGTGCGGCGGAAGGCGATGAGATCGCGTATGGAGATCATGGTCAGGTCATGCCGTGCGGCAAATTCCTCGAGATAGTGGAGCGTCCCCATGTTTCCGTTTTCGTCCATGACCGTGCACATGGCGCCCGCGGGATTCAGCCCGGCCAGACGCGCAAGGTCCACCGCCGCTTCCGTATGGCCGGCCCGTGACAGAACACCGCCGTCGAGGGCCTTGAGCGTCGTGACATGCCCCGGCCGGGCGAAGTCCTGCGCCTTCGAGGCATGATCGGCGAACAGACGGATCGTCGCCGCCTGGTCCGCGGCCGACGCGCCCGCCGTTGTCCCCTCGCGGGCATCGATGGTGATGCCGAAATTGGTGTTCCTGAGCGTGTTGCTCCTGAAGCCGGATATTTCGAGGCCGAGACGCTCGATGATGTCGCCGCTCCCGGCAGCCGCCACAAGACCGCCAGCCTCCCGAATGAAGAAGGTTATGATCCCGGGTGTCACCCGTTCGGCCGCGACGATGAGGTTCCCTTCCGTTTCATCGGAAACGTCATCCGTCACCAGCACCATCCTGCCGTTCCTGATATCCTCTATCGCCTGTTCGACCGTACCGAAATCCGCCATATCCTCAATACCTCCGCTCGACGCCGCACGGTCGTCCGCCGGCGCCCCGCCGCATCAGAATCCCGATTGCTTCAATATGTCCAGTGTGAGCGTCGACGCCCCGCCGTTCATGAGTTTTTCCACATACCGCGCCAGCACATCGGTCTCGATATTCACGGTGTCTCCCGGCCGCAGATCAGCGAGCGTGGTCGCAGACAGGGTATGGGGGATCACCGATACGCCGAATTCCCCCGGACGGGCACGGGTGACCGTCAGACTGACACCGTCGACGGTGACCGATCCCTTCCCCGCGATGTAGCGCTCGAGCGACGCGTCCGGCGCCAGGGTGAAGACCATGTTCTCCGTCGTGCCGCCCCTGGCGACGACCTTTCCCGTGCCGTCCACGTGCCCCTGCACGATGTGTCCGCCGAGACGGTCACCGAGACGGAGGGATCGTTCGAGATTGACCCGCCGTCCGCGAGCAATCCCCGCCAGGGTCGTTTTCCCGAGTGTTTCCGCGACCGCCTGCACCGAGAATGATCTGTCGTCGAACCGGGTGACCGTCAGGCACACGCCGCTGACCGCGATGCTGTCCCCCGTCCGCACATCGTCGAGGATCGACGGCGCCTCGATGGTGATGTCGATCATCGTGCCGCGCCGGGAGACGTTGCCCACGGTGCCGACCGTTTCAATGAGACCGGTGAACATGCGCTTTCCTCATCTTTCAATCATGCCGGCGGCCCGCCCTGGAACCGGTTCCGGGACCGCCTGTCATTCCCCGCCGAAGGACGCCTCATAGTCGGGATATCCCGCCGTGAAGACATCGTCCCCGACGATGTCGATGGCGCAGTCGCGGAGAACGAGCGCCCGCTCGATCCCGGCTATCCCGATATCACCCACCGAGGGAAGCCCGCCGCCGAGGATCTTCGGGGCGGTGACGAACACGACCTTGTCCACGAGATGGAGACGGAGCAGTTCCGTGGCCAGTGTGGCGCCGCCTTCGCAGAGGATGCTCGTGATGTCCCGTTTCCCCAGCTCCTCGAGCATCTTCCCGAGCGGCACACGCCTTTCCTGCGACGGCAGATGCATCAGGCCGACCCCGATGTTTTCGAACAGCGCGGGCAGGGCCTTACCGCCCTCGCCGGTGGTTACGATCAGCGCATCGCCGTCCGCGAGGACCCTGGCGTCGATGGGTGTCCGCAGGAGGGAATCCACCACGACACGAAGGGGATCCTTTCCCGGAGCGTCCCTGACAGTAAGCTCGGGATCGTCCGCCATCACCGTACCGACCCCCACCATGACGGCATCGGACTCGGCCCGCATCTCGTGCACCCGTTTTCTCGCCTCGGGGCCGGTTATCCATTTGCTGCCCCCGGCTGCATCGGCAATGCGTCCGTCCAGGGTCACCGCCAGTTTGAGGGTGACGAACGGAATTCCCGTCCGTATCCATTTCAGAAACGACTCGTTGAGCCTGCGGGCCCGGGCCTCCATGACACCCACCACGATCTCGATGCCGCTGCGGGTCAGTTCCGTACAGCCGTTGCCGCACACCGCGGGATTCTCGTCCATCATGGCGGCGACCACGCGTGAGACTCCGGTCTTCACGATGGTTTCGGTGCAGGGAGGGGTTTTTCCGTGATGACAGCAGGGCTCGAGGGTGACATACAGGGTGGCTCCCCGCGCGGCGTCTCCCGCTTCGCGCAGGGCCAGGATTTCCGCGTGTTCCTCGCCCGCCTTTTTGTGCCAGCCGGTCCCGGCGACACGGCCGTTGTTCACGACGACCGCTCCGACCATGGGATTCGGGCTCACACGCCCCCGGCCCTTTTCGGCGAGGTCGAGGGCCATGCTCATGTAGTGCCTGTCAGTCTCGTCGTGCATGATGCGCTCCGGACACCGCCGCGAAACATTCCCGGCCGACGCAAACGGTGAGAGCCGCGGCTTCCCCGTTTGCATCCATTGCCATAGCTTTATAATATACGGTTTCCCCGGCCGGAGTACAAATTCTTTCCTCCGGCGCATGCAGTTGGCAGGCCCCGTGAAACCACCCTCAACCGAACTCGGGACCGCAGATGGCGAACACGCCGCCGGGCCTGCCGGGGGAGGCGTTCGTTCCCCGGAACATCCTGATGAAGGGCCGCTCCACGGTGAATCCGGCGGAGGCGAGAAAATCGATGAAGGAAGATTGGCTGTCCGGAACATCGAGCACCACGGGGCCTTCGCACTCCCCGAGCGCCGAGACGGCCAGAGCACAGGCGTCGTTCACGGTGTTCGCGGCCAGGGGTCCCAATTGGAAATACCGGGTCCCCTCCCGCCCGAGACAGTATCCCGTAATTTCGCCGTTACGGTCGATCACGCGGGCGCTGCCTGGATTGCCACGGGCGAGGAAGGCGAGCACATGCGACCGGTCGGCCCCGAAAACCGTCCGGTCGAACGCGGCGATCTTTTCGGTATCATCATCTGTCAGCCGCCGCACACCCGTCGCCGATGGACGCTCTCCGAACCGCGGAATACCGGTCATGCGCCTGAGACCGTACTCATCCTCGAAACCGAGACGGCCGTAAACCAGCTTCCCCGCCGGGGTGGCGTCGAGCTTGACGGTATCGCAGGAGGAGAGATGGTCGAGGGCGCGGTTCATGAGGCTGGCGGCGATGCCTCGGCGGCGGAATGCGGGATCGACAAGCATCATCCCGATCCACGACACCCCGCCCCCGTAATCTATCGTCGCCACCGTTCCCACCACAACGCCGCCGGTTTCCGCCGCGAAACATCCGCCGGGGCCGCTTTCGAGAAAGAGCCGCCAGTCGCGCTCCGTCTGGTTCCATCCGGCGATCTCCTTGAGCCGCATGCCTGCGGGGATGTGGCTCCGGGTCATGGGCCTGATGCGGATGTCCCGGTCGTCCATGGGTTCGCCGTGTTCGTGGAGCCAGGGCGCGGGCTGGTCGA
>CAYNWJ010000334.1:0-5156 GCA_964400815.1 uncultured bacterium | reverse complement strand
TTCTCCCGCTTCGGGGGAAGGTGGCGCGAAGCGGCGGAAGGGGGCTTTGCAGAGAGCGGCTGGATCGCTGGATTTCAATGAGCGCCGATTGTATGGAAGAATGATGATTGACCGTACGCCGTTTGAACCATGATTAACGGGATTCAAGGATTGACAGGATTGTAATCGTGGTTCATCCGGTAATCCCGAAAATCCCGGTTCAGAAACTAAAAACCTCGAAATATAAGTTTGTGCCGGAAAACGGGTGATGGCCAGCATCTCCCTCTTGTCTCGGACGGGAAAGCATCCTATATTGCATCAGTGAATAATGTGCATGCCACCGTTGCAAGGAGACCCGCAATGAAACGCCGCATCCGCTTCGCCGCCGTACTTGCGCCGCTCCTGCTTCTGACAGTGTGGGCGCCGGCGCAGACGCTCGACGGCAGGCCCTTCACCCCGGGCGTGGACGCCGACATCGATCTCTACATAAGAAGCTGGAAGGAGTCCATGCCGCAGAAGACCCACGGCGCCCTCGTGGAGCGTGACATCCTCACGAAGGGCGATCCCCTCGATCCGCCCCGTCCCGGCGCCGTTCTGAAATATGTCGACGCCTTCACCCACGCCACCCTCGGTCCCCTGGAGCGGACCCAGCCGGTGACCCTCGACGGTGAGCAGGAGATTTTCTTCGTCTACGAGGGGAGGGGTACGGTCACCGCGGGTGGAGATACCGCCGACCTGTATCCGGGCATCGCGGTCCTCATGCCGGCGGGTCTCGAGTTCGTCATGACCAACACCGCCGACACCTCCCTCAGGATGTATCTCATCCGCGAGCCGGTGCCGCCGGGATTCCGGCCCAACGAGCGAATGCTGGTCCGCGACGAGAACACCACGCCCGTTTCCACCACCACGAGCCACTGGTGCCATATCGTTCGCGGGCTGTTCAGCACCGCCGACGGTCTCGGGACGCTGGAGAGCGTGATCACCGTGGCCTTCGACCCCATGTCATTCGCCCATCCCCACAGCCACGTGGACGGCTGCGAGGAGGTGTGGACGGCGCTTTATGGCGAAAGCGTCCTCTTCATGGGCAAGCAGCTCAGACCCCAGCCGCCGGGGACCGCCTTCATGATCCCGCCCGACGGCAGAACGGTGCATTCCAACCTGAACCCGTCGAAAACCGAGCAGATCAAGATGCTCTATTTCGCCCGATACCGCGACCACGAGGTGCGAAAATGAAACGGACACGCCCGCGGGCGGGAGACGCCCCGATACGATCGATCGCAGCCCGCATGCTTCTGACGGCCGTCCTGACCCTCGTCTGGGGCGCCGCCGCTTTCCCGCAGGCGCAGGACCACAGCATGCTCGATCCCCATCCACTGGACCCGGAGAAGGACCCCGACATCGACAACTACATCGGAAGCTGGAAGGAATCCATGCCCCGGCACACCCACGGTTCCCTCATCGAGCGCGACATCCTCACGAAGGGCGATCCCGTGAATCCCTCACGCAGGGGCGCCGTACTCATGTCCGCGAACCGTTTCACCCACGCCATGCTCCACGCGGGCGGACGGACAGAGCCGGTCGCCCTCTCGGGCGAGCAGGAGATATTCTACATCCTCGGCGGGACGGGCGAGATAACAGACGGGCAATCGACGGAACAGCTCCATCCGGGCGTGGCGGTGCTCATGCCGCCGGGTCTCGAGTTTACGATGCGGAACACCGGCGACGGGCCGCTGACCATGTACCTGCTCTCCGAACCCGTGCCGCCGGGATTCACGCCCCTCGACGCCATGAAGGTGGTGGACGAGAACAAGCGGCCGTGGAACGCGGGCAATCCCCACTGGGTGGGGCTGAGCCGGCCGATCTTCAACAAGTCGAACGGCCTCGCCACCATCGGCAACATCATCACCGTCCGCTTCGATCCCATGACCATCTTCCATCCCCACAGCCACAGGGAGGGACAGGAGGAGGTGTGGACGACCGTCTACGGCGAGGTCTATTTCCTCCTGGGCAAGGAGATCAGGAAACAGCCGCCCGGGACCGCCTATTACATCCCCCCCACGGGGAACACGCCCCATTCCAATTTCAACGTGTCGGACGACATGGTGAAGCTGTTCTATTTCTCGAAGCTGAACTGAAGGATCGGGGAACGGCATGATCGATCACGACAACGACGGGCCCCTGAAATCCATCGCCGCCGACTGCGCCCGGAGGCCCTTCCTGAAGCGAGCGTTCGGGGCCGCTGGCGCCGCCATGGGCATGGGATTCGCGCAGGGGTGCGCCACCGGACGGGGACGGGGCTTCGACGGTATCGCCGGGGTGTCGGCTCCCGAACCCGGGAACGCCGAGGTGTCGCTCGTTCCCGGCAGCGACCGCAGGGAAATGATCGTCCGGGCCATGCAGCCCTTCGAGGACCGTATCAGGCGCGATATCCAGGACAAACAGGTCATCATCAAGCTCAACTGCGTGGGCCAGAACGGTCATCCACTCATGGTCACCCACCCGGACGCCGTCCGCGGGGTGCTCGATTTTCTCGCCCCCATCCACGACCGTCAGGTCATCATCGCCGAATCCACCGTCCAGAACAGGAACCCCGAAAAGACCTTCGACATATTCGGCTACCGACCGCTGGAGCGTGAATACAACGCGAAGATAGTCGAGCTGAACGACATGGACACCCGCCGTCTGTGGATCATGGACAAGGATCTCTATCCCGCGCCCATCGGTATCATCGAAACCTTCCTCGACCCGGCGAACTACTTCATATCGGTCACGCGCCTCAAGACGCACAACTGCGCCGTGGCGACCCTCACCCTCAAGAACATGGTGATGGGCTCGCCCCTGAAGATCCCCCGCGAGAAGATCAACGAAAAGGCCAAGATGCACGCCAACGGGAAGGGCAACCGCTCGCCCAAGATGATCAATCTCAATCTCTTCCTCATGGCCCATCGCGTGCGGCCGGACTTTTCGGTGCTGGACGGTGTCGAGGGGGTGGAGGGGAACGGCCCGGCGAACGGCGATCCGGTGGACCACGGCGTGTGCCTGGCGGGGCCGGATTTCCTGGCGGTGGACCGCATGGGGACGGAGCTCATGGGGATACCGTGGGAGTATGTCGGCTACCTGCGCTACTGCGCCACCGCGGGCCTGGGCCAGGGCGACCGCGGCAGGATCAGAATCATCGGTCCCGACCCGAAGGACCATGTGGTGAAATACCGCTTGCACGACAATATCGACTGGCAGCTCGCCTGGATGAATGACCTGGTGCTGGAAGGAGGCGAATGAGGCCTCGTTTCCTCAAATACGGTAGTCCTCGCCTAATGCTGTTGAAGAACCTTGTACTATCAGACGGAGCATGTATCCATGATGAAAAAACGAACGAGACGCGGCGCATTCACGAAGGCGTCGAAGGCCGCCGCGGGCATGACGGGACCGCCGGACGGCACCGAAGCACAGGTCGTCCCCGAACGCCTGTCGGTCCACCCGCCCTTTCTCACACCCTGGAGCCCCGATCCGGACCGGCCGCGCGACCTGACACCCGGCTCCACGGCCATCCGGCTGGCGTCCTGGTCCTCCACCACCACCCTCGACTACAGGCGCGACGGCGATCTGAGCATCACCGAGATGGTGAAACGTGTCCGGGACCAGGGCTACACCGCCGCCAACGCTTCCATCCGCCGGAGCATCTGGTTCGATGCCACCGACGCCGAGGTGCGGGAACTCCGGGAGGCCCTCGCCGCCTATGACGTTGACTTCTTCGACATGCACACCACCGGCAGCAACATCCACCCCGACCCGGCCGAGCGGGAAAAAGTCTACCGCTACACCGTCGACTCCTGCGCGGCGGCCGAGAAGGTGGGGTGCCGCATGGTGACCACCCACACCGGGAGCGCCGGACACGAGCGGGCCATGTCGCCCCATCCGGACAACTGGACCTGGGAAACCTGGCGTGAGTCCGTGGCCGCCATGAAGAAGATCCTCGCCGACACCGCCGGCATGGAGGTGATGCTCGGGGTCGAGGCGACCAACATGACCGCCATGAACAACCCCCGCGCCCATCTCCAGCTCATCGAGGAGATCGGCGACCCCCGCATCAAGGTCTGCATCGACCCGGTGAACATGATCAACCTGGGGAACTATTACCGCAGCACGGAACTCATCGAGGAGTGCTTCGACCTCCTCGGGGACCACATCATCGCCGCCCACGCCAAGGATTCCTTCATCCCCAACAGGATGTCGGCCTACATCACCGAAGTCGCCCCGGGAAAGGGCGTGATCGACTACGAGACCTACCTCGTCCGCATGAGCCGTCTGTCCGGCTGGCCCCGCTCGCTCCTCATCGAGCACATCCCGGACGACGAGTACGCCGGCGCGAAGAAATACATCGAGGACACCGCGGCGAAGGTGGGGGTGCGGCTGTACTGGTGATGGGAAGCTGGTACTGCTGCTATGATCGGCATGCTTTCCATGATACCGCATATTACCTGACGGGTAACCACCTTGGAGGAAATTCATGAAAAAGACCATATCGAGACGACAGGCGCTGGCCGCGGGAGCCCTTTCCGCGGGCGCGTTCTGGAGCATGGACGCGAAGACCGCCCGGGCCTACGGCCTCGAGGAGACCTGGGGCGAAGAGTTTCTCACCCCCTGGAGCCCACCGGCGGAGGGCATGGCATCGAGCCTGCGCCCCGGAACGAACCCCATACGCCTCTCATGCACGGCCCACTGCCTCCACTACGAGAAGGGCATGGACATCCCCGCGCGGGTGCGTGAGATACGCGCCGCCGGCTACACCGCCGCCGAGGGGAACGACAACTGGAAGCAGGTGACCGATTCGGAGATACGGACCCTCCGGGACGCCCTCCGCGAACACGATCTCATGTTCTATACCATCCACCGCTGCATCAACAACATCCATCCCGACCTCTCCGAGCGGCGCAGGATCAACAAGCAGGTGGCGGAGAATGTGGAGACCGCCGACCGCCTGGGCCTCTCGTTCGTCGTCTCCCACACGGGCAGCAAGGCCGAACGCGCCACCCTCCCGCACCGTGACAACTGGACGAAGGCCGCCTGGGACGATTCCGTCAAGGCCCTCAAACAGATCATCCGCGACACCTCGGGCAGCAGCGTGGCCCTCGCCATCGAGGCGCTCAATCCCTGCAACATAAACAATCCCTACGCCC
>CAYNWJ010000333.1:0-5156 GCA_964400815.1 uncultured bacterium | reverse complement strand
CTGATGTAGATCTGGTCGAGCAGGCAGTTTTCCTTCAGGAACTTCTTTATCCGGCCGTCGACGATCTTGTCCACGAACTCGGGCTTCTTGCCTTCGTTCAGGGCCTGGTTCCTGTAGATTTCCTTTTCCTTCTCGAGAATGGATGGATCCACATCCTCTTCGGAAATGGAGACGGGATTGGCCGCCGCGATATGCATGGCCAGATTGTTCGCGAATTCCTGGAAGTCGTCGTTGCGGGCCACGAAGTCCGTTTCGCAGTTCACCTCGACCATGGCGGCCAGGCGTGAACCGGTATGGACATAGACCGCGATGAACCCATTGGATGTTTCGCGGCCGGCGCGCTTCTGGGCCGCGGCCATGCCTTTTTCGCGGAGGATGTCCGCGGCCTTTTCCATGTCGCCGTTCGTTTCGGCGAGAGCCTTTTTGCAATCCATCATGCCTGCGCCCGTCTTCTGACGCAGTTTCATGACATCTTTTGCGGAAATATCCATGACGTTCTATCCTTTTTACTTGTATGTTCGGTCGCGTATTATTCGTCAGATTTTTCCTTTGACGCGTCGCCGGACGTCTCTTCCTTTTTCGGGGAGGCTGCCTTGGCCGGTTTTTCGTCCCCGTCGGATGATTCCTTCTTGTCCGGTTTCTTTTCGTCTCCGCCGTCGTCAGCTCCGGACGTCTTTTTCCTGGAAGCCTCGGATTTCTTTACCGCTCTGGAGGATTTCTTTCCGCCATCTTCGCCGCCGCTGTCGTCGGAATCGGATCTCTTCCTTCCACCGGACTTCGAAGCGGCTTTCCCGCGGCCTCTGGCAGAGCGCTTGCGGTCATCATCGGAATCGTCGCCGTCGTCGGATGATGCCGCACGGCGTCCGACCCTGCGGATATCACGCTCTTCCTTTTCGGCGTCCCTGACCGCGGCCTGCTTCTCCTCGATGGCTCCCTTGTCGGCCCGCGACTGGATGCCTTCCATGACAGCGTCGGTGAGAGCGCCGAGCAGGACCTTGATGGACCTGATGGCGTCATCGTTTCCCGGAATGGGGAAGTCTATGGGGTCGGGATCGCAGTTTGTGTCGATGATGGCGCAGATGGGAATGCCGAGCCTTGCGGCCTCGTTTACGGCGATCTTTTCCTTTTTCGTGTCGACCACGATCAGGAGGCCGGGGAGCCTGTTCATGTCCCGAATGCCGCTCAGGACATAATTCAGCTTTTCCCGCTGTTTTTCTATTGTAAGGATTTCTTTTTTCGTGAGATGCTCATAGGTGCCGTCCGTGCTCATCTTTTCCAGGTGATCGAGCTTCTTGATGCTCTGACGGATGGTCCGGTAGTTCGTCAGCATGCCGCCGGCCCAGCGGTTGACCACATGAAACTGGCCGCAGCGTTCTGCTTCTTCGAGAATGATGGAGGACGCCTGCGGTTTGGTGCCGACGAAAAGGATGTGTCCGCCCTCGGCGGCGGTTTCGCGCACCTTGTTGCATGCCTTGTTGAGCAGATCGAGGGTTTTCTGGAGGTCGATGATGTAGATGCCGTTGCGTTCGGTGAAGATGTATCTCTTCATCTTGGGGTTCCAGCGTCTGGTCTGATGACCGAAATGGACGCCGGCACCGAGAAGGTCCTGCAGCGTGATGGAAGCCACGGTGGTATCCTCGTGTTTTGTATGGTTTTTTTCCTGCGTTCCGGTCATTCGCCGGGCAACCGTTTCCGGCACCGAGCCCGTACGTCGCGGAACGTGTGAGATGGTCGGCGCATGCGTTCGGGATCAATGCATGCATCGTCCGAACAGACTGTGCGCCGCGGCGGTCTGTCGCCAAACCGCCGGTCATGCGCAGCTCATTAACGCTTGGAGAACTGGTATGCTCTCCGGGCGCCGGCGAGCCCGTATTTCTTCCGTTCCTTGACGCGCGAGTCGCGGGTGATGAGCCCGGCGCGCTTGAGGACCGGCCTGAAGTCGGGGTTCATGGAGATGAGCGCCCTGGTGATTCCATGCCTGAGCGCGCCCGCCTGGCCGGAGAGGCCTCCGCCCTTGACATTGGCGATGACATCGACGGAGCCCGAGGTCTCGGTGAGATCGAAGGGCTGTTCGATGATCAGGATGGACGTGGGGCGCATGAAATAGGATTCCGCATCCCTGCCGTTCACCACGATCTTGCCGCTGCCGGGTTTTATCCGGACACGCGCGATGGCGTTCTTGCGTTTTCCCGTTGCACTGTAAACCGTATTAGCTTCGACCAATACGATCCTCCTTTCCTGCGTTCACTTTCTCATCCGCGGCATGACGGTTCTATAACTCGTATGCCTCGGGTTTCTGGGCGCTGTGGTTGTGCTCGGGGCCTGCGTACACGTGGAGCTTGCGGTACATCTTGCGGCCGAGGGGATTGTGAGGGAGCATGCCCTTCACAGCCCGCTCCACCACGCGCTCGGGATGTTTTTCCTTGAGATGCTTGTATGATACTTCGCGGGAGTTCCCGATGTACTTGCTTGCCATGAAGTACGTTTTCGAGTCCTCCTTGAAACCCGTGAGCCGCACCTTGTCGGCGTTCACCACGATGACATGATCGCCGGCGTCGACATTGGGCTGGTATGTGGGCTTGTGCTTTCCGCGCAGAAGCCTGGCGACCTCGCTTGCGAGCCGTCCCAGCACCTTGTCCTCGGCATCGACCACGAACCATTTGCGCTCGACCTCGAGCGGTTTGGTCACGTATGTTTTCATGATCGTTCACTCCTGATGGCTTCGGTTCAAAGTTATAGATTCTTAATATACTCTTTTTATTATGAAAGGTCAAGTTATTTTAACGTTCCGTCAAGCCCCTCATTTTCCGATAAATATTGTTTCATGGGCGATTTTCAATTTCTGAACCTGGATTATCGGGATTACGGGATGAACCACGATTGGAATCCTGTCAATCCTTGAATCCCATTAATCATGGTTCAAACGGAATGCGATATAATATCATTCTTCCATCGTCGCTTTCACAGATTTCATGCGGTTTTTGTATTATTCAACGCAATAGTTCAGCATGACGGTTCACGGTCCCTGTGCCGAACCTGGCGTCACCCGGATCATTTCAGCTCGAACCGCATCCCCGGCAGTTGTTCCACGAAGCCTTCGATCTCGAGCATCGTCAGCTCGGAAAGCGCGTCCGCCGTCGAGATGTTTAGATCTTCGGCGAGGTCCTCTATATGGGCGGGACCCTTCGCGAGGCGTTCGACGATGGTCCGGCCCGGGCCCGGCGGCGGGAGGCGCTGTTCTTCGGTTTTACGGCCGCGTGCCGCTCCCGCGTGTCCCATCCCCATGGCTTCGAGTGCCGGCGTTATCGACATAAGGGGCGCCGCCCCCTTCGCCAGCAATGAATTGGAACCCTCGCAGGTGGCCAGGTCCGCGTTTCCGGGTACGGCGAACAGGCCGCGTTTCGCCTTGAGCGCAAGGTCGGCGGTAATCAGGGCGCCGCTCCTTACGGGCGCTTCAACCACCACGGTGGCCCGTGACAGGCCCACTATGACGGCGTTGCGGGCGGGAAAGTTTCCCGGCTGGGCCCGTGTTCCCATGGGGAAGTGGCTGACCATGCATCCCGTCTTTCCGATCTCATCGGCGAGCCTGCGGTTCCCCGCCGGGTAGACGATATCGACGCCGCAGCCGAACACCGCCACGGTGACACCTCCCTCCCCGACAGCCGTTCTGTGGGCGGCCGTGTCGATGCCATCCGCCATGCCGCTGACGACGCAGATCCCGGCTTGTACCGTTTCGCGTACAAGACGCTCGGTCATTTTTATCCCGTGGTTCGAAGGCTTCCTGGTGCCCACGAAGGCGATCGAGGCCATGGACAGGGCGGCGGGATCGCCACGGACGAAGAGCACCGGCGGGGCCGATACGAAGGAATCGAGGAGCGGGGGATACTCTTCACCGCCCCTGATGACCGCCCGGGCGCCCGCGCGGTCCATGCGTTTGTGCTGGTCGTCGGCATACGCAGCCGCGTCGAATGTCCAGATGCTCTCCGCCAGGGAAGGACCCACGCCGTTTATCGACATCAGTTCGTCCCGCGACGCCGAAAGGACGCGGCCCGCCGTTCCGAAACGCGCCGTCAGCCGGGCGAACATCTTCGCTCCCACTCCCGGAACGCCATACAGGGCGATTATGTCGCGGCTCCTCTCGTCCATTCGCTTCTCCCGACGCTTCCTGCAAACAGGACATCGTCAACTTCCACTGGTCCGGCTCGCATCCGCAAGATGCAAAAAATTACATTTCAGCGCAAGACTAAATGGTGCAATTATGTTGAATTTTTCGGGAGACGGGCTCTTCCCGTCACATGTTTCACAGGCAGCCGTTGCATACGGCATGCGAACCGCATATTATATTGTTATCGATGTATGAACGCCGGAGAAACGGAGACGAACCGCCGCATATTTCTGTTTGGAATATCGACGATACATAACAAGGGAGAACCGCTATGTCCGAACACACCCCCACCCGTGAAGAAGCTTTCGAACTCCTCACCAGGCATACCTCCTCCGAGGCCCTCATCAACCATGCGAAGGCTGTCGAGGGCGTGATGCGTCACATGGCCCGGAAATTCGGCGAAGACGAGGAGACCTGGGGCATCATCGGTCTGGTGCACGATCTCGACTACGAGCGCTGGCCTGAGAGCCACTGCGTGAAGGTCCGTGCGATCCTCGAGGCGGAGAACTGGCCCGAAGACTGGATCAGGGCGGTCGTCTCCCACGGCTGGGGCATCTGTTCCGATGTCGAGCCGCAAAGTCTCATGGAGAAGACCCTCTATGCCGTGGACGAACTCACCGGCATCGTCACCGCCACCGCCCTCGTCCGGCCCTCGAAAAGCGTGATGGACATGAAGGCGAAATCGGTGAAGAAGAAATTCAAGCAGCCCAGCTTCGCCGCCGGCGCCGACCGCGACATCATCAGGAAAGGCGCAGAAATGCTGGACATGGAGCTGGACGAGCTGTTCACCGACGTCATCATGGGCATGCGGGATGTGGCCGATGACATCGGGCTGTGATCCTTCTCGGAGTTATTACTCCGGTGACTAAATACCTTAAAGATGCCTTGGGAGTTTTCTGGAGCCAGGAAATCATATACCACAGTTGAACTCCCCTTACTCTATAACCCCTCCGCCATTGCATGGCGCCTCCCCTGACAGGGGAGGCAGGCA
>CAYNWJ010000332.1:1466-5157 GCA_964400815.1 uncultured bacterium | reverse complement strand
CGAAAAACCACCTTTTCTATCATTCGTTTTTCGATTTCGACGAAGGTCCGCCGCAGGGAGCGGAACTCAATGCGCCCGAAGGTTACATGCCCAGACGGGTGTTGTATCTCGAAGGCGTGTGGTACAAGGGACGCCTGGCTGCGGTGTATTCCGACAAGGGGTATATCGTCAAGTGGAACGAAATGACGAACAACGAGCCGCAGCTCAAGCTCGGTGTCAACACCGTGGTCTATTCGATGGTGCACGAGGGAGGCATGCTCGACGAAACCACCGGCGGCTCACGGTAATCCGGACGGCAAACCCCCGCGTCGAACGGACATGAAACTTTTTTGTTGACACCACCTATTTGTTCGTGTAAATTTACCTTTGTAGAACAATGACGCGGGAAGCACGTACACATCAGGAGGGTTTGCCATGAACAAGCTGCAAGCAACAGCGGTCGTCACCCTTTTTGTCTTTTTCATGGCGGGCTGCGCCTTTGTGGAAATAGGAGGCGATGCGCCAAGCCCTTCGTCGTCCGGCGCACAGGCCATCGCGAACAGGGATATTACGGGCAACATCCAGATCGCCCTCGCATGGGGACAGCGGCTCACTCCTCCACGGGATTTGAGCCGCGCCATCGTGAACCTGCAAAACGCCATCCATAAATACACCCAGTTGAGCGTCACCCTGAACGATCACCTGCGGCTCTCCTCACCGTCGATCATGAACATGCCGTTCGTCTATGTGACCGCCGACACCCAGTTCGACCTCACACCGACCGAGATAGAGAACCTGCGCAATTATCTCTCCGCAGGCGGCTTCATCCTGCTCGACAATTCCATGCCGCAGCACGAAGAGAGCCCCGTCGAGGCCTCAATGCGTAAAATGGCGCGGGATATCCTCGGCTCGGGCGCACGGTTCCGCCCCCTGCCGAACGACCATGACATCTATCGTTCCTATTTCAATTTCGACGGTCCTCCCATGGGCGTGGAGAACCAGACCGTCACCAGGTCGAGCATACCCGTTGTCGACGACAACGGCAACCCCACGGGCCAGATGCGGGAGAACCGCGCCATGCCCCGCCGTGTCCCCTATCTCGAGGGCATACAGGTGGGCGATCACATCGGCGTGGTTCTTGCGAACAAGGGATACGGCCACAAATGGACGGAATTCGCAAACAACGAGCCCCAGCTCAAGATGGGCGTAAATTTCGTCGTCTATGCCCTCACCATGCCGGGAGGCGTTGCGGACGCACGGTAACGCTCCGATGCCTGATAATGGGATATTTCAGCGCCCGAAAGAAAAGATGCCGGCGATGGACGATTCGTTCATCGCCTCTTTTTTTTCGCCGGTGATGCGAAGCCCGGCTGTTTTTCGTATATTCCACGTCATCGGGCGCGCCGAGGACCGGCGTTCCTTTACCGGTCGAGGACACTTCCCATGCACGAAGATATGCACGCCACTCACCCTGACACTGAACATGCCGTGATCGCCATCGATCTCGGCGGCACGAAACTCCGGTCGGCACTGGTGACGGAGCGCGGAAAGATGAATCTCCGGGGAGCATGCATGATTCGCGGTCTTCCGGGCCCTGCGGTCGCGGAACGCATCGCCGGCGAGATTACTCGCATCGAACGTGATGCCGGCGCTTCGTTTCCCGCGGGGATCGCCGTGCCGGGGATTGCGGATCCCGCGGACGGCCGTGTATGGGCCCCCAACATTCCGGGCTGGGAATGGATCGGGCTGCGGGAAAAACTCGCGGAATCCCTGGACAGGCCCGAATCCTCGTTCGTCATCGAAAACGACCGCGTGTGCTCCATTGCGGGAGAGGTGTGGGCCGGGGCGGCGAAAGGATGCGAAAGCGCGGTTTTCATCGCCGTTGGAACGGGCATCGGCGCGGGAATCATGATCGACGGCCGTATCGTGCGGGGAAGCTCGGGCGCGGCAGGGAGCATCGGTTGGTTCGCCTTCTCCGGCGAACAGGATGATACGGTTGCGCCGTGCGCCTGTCTCGAATCGAGGGCCTCGGGAGAAGGTATCGCCGCTTCCGCCCGGAAACTGGCGGATGCTTCGGCCGCCGGAGCGTCATTGCGGACGGGGAAAAGCAATGCGGACATCACCGCCGGAGATGTGTTCGCTGCGTTCGATGAGGGCGACGGCATCGCCGAACGGGTCATCGCGGACTGTATCGCCTGTTGGGGCATGGCGGCCGCAAACATCGTCAGCATGATCGATCCCGAGATGATCGTGTTCGGCGGAGGCGTTTTCGGTCCCGGCGCACGTTTCATCGACGCGATCCGGAGAGAAGCGTCACGCCGGGCGCAGCCTGTGAGCATGGACCGCGTCCGCATCACGGTCTCCGCCCTGGGAGGAGACGCGCCGCTCCTTGGCGCTGCCAGATGCGCCATGGATGCGCTGCACGTGAAATCGTGATCAAAGATAACGAAGAGACTGTACACGATACACTTCCCGCAATCGAAAAGAAAGGATGCGTCCATGAAATACGCGACCGAATGGCTCACGAACACCCGATCTGTTCTGGACACGATCGAAAATACCCAGCAGGATGCAATACGGAAAGCCGCAGAAATCATGGCCGACAGCATCGGGGCCGGACGGTGGGTGCACACCTTCGGCTGCGGCCACGCCACCATTCCTGTGGAGGAAATGTATCCGCGCATCGGAGGATTCGTCGGGTTCCATCCCATGATCGAGCTCCCCCTTTCCTTCTTCACCCGCATCACCGGCGAAATGGGCGTGCATCAGTTCGTGTTCCTCGAGCGGGTGGAAGGCTACGGTACGGAAATGATGAAGGGCTATACCTTCGACGAGCGCGACTGTCTGTATATTCTTTCGCACTCCGGCATCAACAATGTCAATATCGACGTGGCGCTGGAGGCGAAACGGCAGGGCATGAAGATCATCACCACGGGCTCGGCGAAGGAATATTCCACGACCGGGAGCCGCCATTCGTCCGGCAAACGCCTTCCGGAACTGGCGGACGTGGTCATCGACACCTGCGTTCCCGCCCGCGACGCGTCGGTGCCGATAGACAACCATTTCGACTATATCGCCCCCGTCTCGACCATGGCGTTCGTCACATGCGTGTGGATGACCATCGCCACCGTGGCGGAAATTCTCGTGGAACGCGGTGTCAAGCTGTACATCCATCCCTCGCACAATGTACCCGGCGACACGACCGCCCACGAACGGCTGGCGGACGCGCTGGCCGAATACAAGCGTCGCATCGCGGGAGTGTGAACGTATTGATGAGGGGGAAAGGCCGGGACCGGCTATGAGAAATCGGCGACACAACAAACTGACGGGCGGCACTGCTTCCTCTGTCGTGCGCATAATATCGGTGTTTTTGGCGCTGGCGCCCGTATACGCTCCAGGTCGGGCGCCCGCGCAGGACACCCTGCCGCGCTCCCATGTGGTCATGGATCCGGACGATCCGGCCGGAATACGGGGAAACGCCGTCATCGCCATGGCATGGGGCAGGGCGGTCAAGCCGCCGCTCAACTACACCCGCGCCATCATATCCCTCGCCGAATACATGAATACATGGACCGGGGTGTTCACCACGCCCCTTGCCCATCTCAAACTCGATTCACCGTTGCTCGAGGCGGTGCCGGTTATTTTCATCGCCACCGGAGAAGAGTTCACCCTCACGGGGCCGGAAGCTGACAACCTCGAGGCATACTGGAAG
>CAYNWJ010000332.1:0-1456 GCA_964400815.1 uncultured bacterium | reverse complement strand
GCATGGTGCGGGACATCCTGGGAGAAGAGACGGAAATCGCTCCGATTCCAAACGGCCACAGGCTCTTCGACTGCTTCTATGCATTCCCCGATGGACCGCCGAAGGTGCGTCGTTCGCGGGGCCTTACGGGCGGGAAGCTGCTTGGCGTCATGCACGACGACCGTCTGGTGGGGGTGTTTTCCAACAACGGCTATATCGAATCCTGGGACACCAGGGGAGGAAACATTCTGCATTTGAAAATGGGCGTCAATATGGTTATATTCGCACTGACAACGCAAAGCGGCATAACCTTGAACGAGTTCGCCGACGACTGATGGCGCGGGACATCCGCCTCATCATACACAGAGACACAGGGAGAACGCATGGAAAAAAAGAATGACGCCCCCCCGGTTCAAACCGAGGACTCCACATCATCCATCGCCGTATTCCCCATAATCATGGCCGTGATCCTCGGAATTCTCGTGGGCCATTTTTTCCCCCATCTGGCGGTCAAGATCAAGGTTGTCGGATATATTTTCCTCAACATGCTGTTCGTGTTGGTCATCCCCCTCATCGTGTCATCGATGATCACCGGCATTTCGGGACTGGGGGACATCAGGCACGTGGGCAGCATCGGTTTCAGGACGATAGCCTATTACCTCTCGACCACGTTCTTCTCCGTCCTCGTGGGCATCATTCTCGTTCTGATCATGTCCCCAGGCAAGGGACGCACCTACGAAGCCAACGAATTTCCGGAAACGCAATACGAAATCTCTGAAATGCCCCTGTCCGGCGGCTCGGTCGTGCGCATTCAGGGACGGTCCGTCTCCGGCGACATCACTCCCGACCGTTACGTCGTGGAACTCATGGACCAGGACATCGTGGGAATGATCGATCCAAAAGGCTCCGTGGCAGGCGGGGAGATCGACATCGAGACCTGGGTCGACAAGAACGGAGAAAAGATCGAACCATCCCCCGAGGGAACGGGCATCAGGGTCCGCGCACAGATCAAACGCATGAGCGGTGACGAGATGCTCGAAAATTTCGTCCCGCGCAACGTGTTCCGTTCCATGGTCACGGAAAACATCTTCCCCCTGATCCTGTTCAGCCTCGTTTTCGGCGCCGTGCTCTCGACCATCGGGCCACAGGGCAAGCCGCTCATGGACGTCATCACCGCCATCAACCTCACCATCATCAAGTGTGTCATCCTTCTCATGTACCTGGCGCCCATCGGGATATTCGGCCTGACGGCCGGAAGCATCGGCGAGGCGGAGCTCACACTTCCCGGCGGGTTCCTGGCGGAGCTCTTACGGCTGGCGCGCTATGCGGGAACGGTGCTCGGCGGGCTGTTCATTCATGCGTTCGGCACGCTTTTCATCGTGCTCTTCTTCGTGGCGAAGCGCAATCCGCTCCACTTTATGAAGAACATGATCCCCCAGCTCCTGACCGCCTTTTCCACGGGTTCGAGCATGGCCAC
>CAYNWJ010000331.1:0-5198 GCA_964400815.1 uncultured bacterium | reverse complement strand
GGCGTTTCGCAAGATTGTCCCCCATCTCGTGGAGATCGCTGCCGAATGACGCCCCACGCAAACCGAAGAGAACATCGAGACGGCTCATGAGCGTGCGGAGGAATCGTTCGGGGCTGTCGGTCCCCGTGCCGCGCCTGATGAAATATTCCACCACCGGCGGATAGGGAACATCGCCAAGTTCGCCCCCGGGCGTCATGCCCGCCCTGATCTCTGTGAATACCTGGGCCAGCAGGGCGCTTTTCCCGATGCCGGGAGCGCCCCACACGAAAAGGGTCCCCCGCCCGGCGATACAGAACTCCTTCATGGCGCGGCGCTCGTCCAGCCGTCCCCGGAAACTTTCGGTCAGGGCCTCTATCCGCGAACGGAACTGCCCTCCATCGCGCATGTCCGCCTCGCGCCATTCATCGAGCGGCAGGGCGCGGTTGAAGGGCTCCCATAAATCCCTGTCGCGGACGAGGAGGGCGTTCTCGTAGTTGAGGCGTTCGACCTTTTTGCTCTTGAGGGCGTTGAAATAGAAGAAGCGCCATTCACCGTCACTGCCGCCGTCGTCGTCTCGCGTGTAGACACCCAGCGGCCAGAGTTCGAGCACCGTCCCGTCCATGAGCAGCGCGGCGGTCCTGCCGGTCTCGAGGACGGTGTCCGACGGCTCCCGTCTCCCGCCGCGGAGGACGACCGTTCCCTCCTCATCGGACGCCAACAGCCGGACTTCGGTGAAGAGCGGAGAGTTCACGAGCTGAAGGAGCACCGGCCGCATCCGTTCGAGGTCCTTCCGGCATTCATCGTCCGGCGGCGTGGCGCCGTGGGCGTAGCCGTTGCGGAACGCCACGATGTGGTGCCTGTTTTCGAGCGCGGTCAGGCGTTCCATGCCGCCGAAGGGCATGAGCGGCTCATCGAGGGAAGCCAGAGCCTCGCGGAAAAACAGGTTCCACATGCCCAGGGAGGGCGTGCGCAATCCCCCGGCCAGAAGCAGTTTCATTTTCGGGGGGACATCGGTCTCGTGGAGCAGGTTCGAGACGGTCAGGACCGTGTGCCATTTGACCGCCCATTCGAGAGCGTCGATCAGGCGGTGCACGGCGCGGAAAGGGCCCGCCTCCCCGTCCATCAGGGCGATGAGGGCATGAAGCGGGCCGGGAAGCGTGTGAAACGCAGACTCCTGCAATTCGTCAAGCTGTGCCATGAAATCCTCGTGACGGTGGCGCATGAAAGATGTGCTGCGGTGTTCGATCGATGACTACAGATGGGTTATCGCCTCGTCCGCCTCTTCGATGGCATGGCATCCGGCGTCACGGTCACAGATGAGGCGGAGTTGATAGGCGGCTATCACCCTGTGGATGCGTTCATCGGCTTTCGCGCCGGCTTCGAGGGCCGCTTTCCGCGCGCTGTCGAAGGCCTCCATCCTTCGGAGAAGATCGATCCTCAGAAGGAGTGCGGTCGGCGCATCGTCGGTGTACCCGGCTCCCGCGGCGTCGGCGCGGTCCATGAGGTCGAGCGCCCTGCGGCGGCAGCGGACCGCGCAGGAGTCGTTCCCCGCATCGTCGCAGTCCCAGGCGGCGTGAACGGCGGCCCACAGCGCCTCGCTGATCTTGTCAGCCCGCGCGGCAACCATCGACCAGCAGAGAAAGCGGTTCGCGAGTTCCGGCATGGTTTCATCGGCGGACAACTCCAGGTATTCGGCGCTTTTCACCGTTTCAGCCGCCCCTGGCGCCGCTTCCCCGATGGCGGGTGCGCTATAGCCGCATGAGGGGCACCGCATCACCCATGTATCCATGGTGAACCGCTGCATGGGGGGCGGGCGCATGTCGAGATCGGGAGACCCGATGGCATGAGTCGAACCCATGGCGATATAGGTGATTTCATGACCGCAGACCGCGCATGTCACCGTTTCCTCGAAAAACGTGGTCATTCTCTTCGCACCCCCCTTTGAACATTTCGTCAATGGCTATGGATGAAGCAGAAAAACCGACCGTCACATCGGGCCTGGATGACGCACCGGTAACCGTAAAAATATTACATTCGCCCCATGCTTCCAATGCTTTTCTCCCATGACCGGCTCCCGCCGGAGGCCGAAAGCCACCCTGAACGGACACCCAATCCCTTTACATCGGCGGGCATGTTGTGTATGTTTCACACGTCCGGAAAACGTCAATCGTCTGAAAACGGAGCATCCAACCACCATGGGCGAAAGGTCCTCCACACACCGGCCCGATGTCCTCGGCCTGTTCCATCCCCTCGTGGGCGAATGGTTCCGCGAGGAGGTGGGAGTCCCCACGGAAGTCCAGTCCCTGGCCTGGCCGATCATCGCTGAGGGCGGGCATGTGCTCGTCACCGCCCCCACCGGAAGCGGCAAAACGCTGACGGCGTTCCTCTGGGCCATTCACACCTTCGTGAACGCCCCCGCTGAAAGGCATCGCAACCGCGTTCTCTATATCTCCCCGCTGAAGGCCCTGAACAACGACATCCACCGTAATCTCACCGCGCCCCTCGAAGCCCTCCGCGCGCGTTTCGAGAAAACCGGCGTTTCATTTCCCGACATGGGCGTCATGGTGCGCAGCGGCGACACGGAGCAGGCGGAGCGCAGGAGAATGTACCGCAGGCCTCCGGAAATTTTGATCACGACCCCCGAGAGCCTGAACATCATGCTTTCCTCGAAATCGGGGCTCAACGTTTTCACGGGCGTCGGCACGGTCATCCTGGACGAGGTCCACGCCGTGGCGCCGGTCAAACGGGGCGCGTATCTCATGACCGCGGTCGAACGCATCGTGCCCCTCGCCGGGGAATTCCAGCGCATCGTCCTGTCCGCCACGGTCAGGCCGCTGGAGACCGTCGCCGCCTTCGCCGCCGGATACCGTATCGCCGAAGCCCCCGGAGAACAGCGGACCCTTGAAAAACGGACCATGGAGGTGATCGCCGCACCGTCGCCGAAACGCATTGAACTGCGCATCGACTGCCCCGCACCGGGCGCGGCCGGGGATGACGGCGTCCGTTCCGATGAATGGTGGCGGGCGATCACGGCCTCCCTGTCCTCGATCATCGAACGCGGCCGTTCGACACTGATTTTCGCCAACAGCCGCCGCATGGTCGAAAAGGTGACCCGGCTCATCAACGAGCAGGCGGGGAACGATCTGGTCTATTCCCATCACGGCTCCCTCTCGCGTGAGATCAGGGCGATCGTCGAGCAGCGGCTCAAGACCGGGGAACTGGCCGCCATCGTGGCCACGAGCTCTCTGGAACTGGGCATCGACATCGGCTCGGTGGACACCGTCGTGCTCATCCAGTCCCCCGCCACGGTGGCCTCGGCGATACAGCGCATCGGCCGGTCGGGCCATGCTGTCGGTGAGGTCTCCCGGGGCGTGTTCCTGCCTGTCCATCCCCGCGGTCTGATCGAGTCGGCGGTCCTCGCTGAAGCCGTTGCGGACGGAGACATTGAAACGGTTGTGCCTGTCGAGAATCCCCTCGATGTCCTGGCCCAGGTGATCGTCTCGGCGGCGGTCACCGGGGAACGCGACATAGAAGAGCTCTTCGACGGTATCAGGGCCTGCCACAGTTTTCACACCCTCGAGAAACGCGAATACGACCTTGTGCTCGAAATGCTGGCGGGGAGGTATGCTGATTCCCGGATAAGGGAACTCCGTCCCCGCATATTCATCGACCGTATCAAAGGCTCCATACGCGCGGCCGAAAGCGCCCCGCGGCTGCTCTATCTCTCCGGCGGCGTCATTCCCGACCGGGGATATTTCAATCTCCGGGACACGGAAACGAAGGCGAAGATCGGCGAGCTGGACGAGGAATTCGTGTGGGAGCGCTCATTGGGGGACGCGTTCCCCTTCGGCAATCAGGTCTGGCGTATCATCAGGATCACCCACAATGACGTGGAGGTGAAGCGGGTCGCCGCAGCCAATTCCACCGTTCCCTTTTGGAAGGCCGAGGACATGAACCGCTCGTTCCATCTCTCGGAGAAGATCGGGCGCTTCCTCGACAGGGCGGGAAACGATCCGTCGTCCGACGAGTTCGCGCATCTCCTCCGTGACGGATACGCCATGAGCGAAACGGCCGCGGACGCGATCATCGACATCCTCCACCGTCAGCAGCAGGCGACCGGCCGCCTTCCCGGACGCCGCACCATCGTCATCGAGCATTTCCGCGATCCGGCGAATGTGCGGGACACCAGGCAGACGGTCCTTCACACCCTCTGGGGCGGACAGGTGAACCGCCCCCTCGCACTGGCGCTGTCCGCGGCCTGGGAAGAGCGGTACGGTTTCCCGCTGGAGACCTTCGCGAACAACGACTGCATCATGGTGAACCTGCCCCATGATTTCGGCGAAGATGACATTCCCGGCCTCCTGGAGCCTGCGGACATTCTGCGGCTCCTGCGGAAGAAACTGGAGAGCACCGGGTATTTCGGAGCGCGGTTCCGGGAGAACGCCCAGCGCGCCCTCCTTCTGCCGCGCCGGAGTTTCCATGAGCGCATGCCCCTCTGGCTCAACCGCCTGCGTTCGAAAAAGCTCCTCAAGGCGGTCGCCCGCTACGACGATTTTCCCGTGCTCCTTGAAACCTGGCGCACGTGCATCGGCCATGATTTCGACATCGAAACCCTGCAATCCCTTCTCGGCGAACTGCGTGACGGCGAAATCGAAATCGCCGAGGTGATTACGAACACCCCGTCACCCTTCGCCGAAAACATCATCTGGCGGCAGACCAACCATTACATGTATCTGGACGACACACCGTCATCAGATTTCCGGTCGAACCTGACCGATTCTCTCATCGACGAGATCCTGCGCAGCCCCCACCTCAGGCCGCGTTTCAGCAGCGGCCTGATCGCGGCATACGAGGCGAAGATCCGGCGGACCGCGCCCGGTTATGCGCCGGGTTCACCGGACGAACTGCTCCAGTGGGTCAAGGACCGCCTCTATATTCCGGGGGACGAATGGGACGAGCTCATGGAAGCGGTCGGACGTGATCACGGTCTTTCGCCCGCCGACATCACAGGACCCGTCTCCGGCCGCCTGCACCGTCACATGGAAAAAGGGTCCCTCCGCGGGATCGCGGCCCTGGAAAGGCTCCCCCGTGTGAGCGCGGCGCTCGGCATCGATCCCGTGGAAGCACGGAACGCCGAACGGGCCATGAAATTCCCGGAAACACGGGAGTTCGAAGAAAGGGAATCCGCGCTCGCGGGATTCCTCGCGGAATGGCTCCGG
>CAYNWJ010000330.1:0-5216 GCA_964400815.1 uncultured bacterium | reverse complement strand
CCACGAATCCCGCTCCCACGGTCATGCCGTATTCCCGTGACAGGGCGAGCAGACGCAGCGTGGCCGCACCGCCATCGACCGGTTCGGCCAGGTCCATGAGCTGCTCGCGTGAGAGCTTTCTCAAATACCAGTAGCCGGTGATGCAGCATTCCGGGAAGACGATCATATCGACTGAGTTGCTGGCGGCTTTTTCGACGAACGATGCGATAATGTCAAGATTGGCGGCCTTGTCACCGTTTGCATGCTCGAACTGAACTGCTGCCGCGCGGACGGCTGGCATTGGGTCCCTCCATGTGCTGGGATTATTGTCGTATCACCTCTACGAGTTTAATGCGTAAACCGCACGGTGTCAACATTCTCATCACTTTTCTTCCCCGCAATCAGGCGACAGGGCGCGCCATCACGGAAGAAATCCCGGGAAAACCGTTGCAATCCCCGATGTGCGTATTATCTTACAGCATCATCTGTTCCCGCACGATTCAGCCCCCTCAACCACGGCGTCGCCGACAACCCGGGAGATCGAACCATGTGGCACCGTTTCCGCCCCGCTCTTGCAACCGCCGCCATGCTCGTCATGCTGTTGGCCGTTTTCTCGTGCGGCGCGGGCGGCGGCCGGACAACATTCCATGTCGCGCCCGGCGGTGACGATTCGGGGAAGGGCCTGAAAACGGCTCCCTTCGCCACCCCCGCCCGCGCCGTTGAAGCCGCTGCGGAGCTGCGCGCGCAGAAACCCGAAAACGGCGTCGTGATCGACATCGCCCCCGGCCGGTATACGATCGAAGAAACAATCGTGCTGGCTGGAGATGTTTCGGGAACGGAATCGGCGCCTCTGACAATCACCGGCGCCGGGGGCGTCGTGTTTTCGGGCGGGATGATCGTGGACGGTTTCACAGCGGTCACGGATGAGGACATTCTCGACCGGCTCGCTCCCGAAGCACGGGAATCGGTCATGGCAGCCGATCTCGGCAAACTGGGCATACGGGATTACGGTGACGTGAACCCGGCCGGCGGCAGGCGCATCGAGCTCTTTTATAAGGAATCCTTCATGACCATCGCCCGGTATCCAGACGAGGGCTGGCTCACCATCGCCGATGTCCCGCAGACGGGGGAGCGGATGATCCATCCGGGCCTCGACCGCGACAAGTCGGCCGTACCGCGGGGCAGACACTACGGCCGCTTCACCTATGACGGTGACAGGCCGGACCGGTGGAAGGATGATGACGACATCTGGGTGCACGGCTACTGGACATGGGACTGGTCGGACCAGTATCTGCCGGTGGCGAAGATCGACCGGGAAAACCGGGAGATCACGCCCGCCGAGCCGCATCACGGCTACGGCTACACGAAGGAACAGCGCTTCTGTTTCCTCAATATTATCGAGGAGCTCGACACACCGGGCGAGTGGTACCTGGACCGGGATACGGGGATGCTCTATTTCTGGCCGCCGGATGAACTGCGTCCGGGTGACTGCGTGATCTCCATCCTCGAGGAGCCGATGCTGGTCATCGACGGCGCCGATTTCGTCACCATTTCCGGCGTCACCTTCGCCGAATCCCGCGGCGAAGCGGTCAGGATCGACAGCGGATCGAACAACACCATCGCGGGCTGCGGGTTCCGGAACCTGGGCCGGACGGCGGTCACCATCGACGGCGGCGCGGAAAACCAGGTGCTCTCCTGCGATTTCTTCGATCTCGCGAGCGGCGGCATCATCCTGAACGGCGGCGATCACGCCACACTCGAACCGGCGGGGAATGCCGCGGTGAACAACCACATTCATCACTATGACATCCGCCTGAAAACCTACCGTCCCGGCATACAGATAACCGGCGTGGGCAACAGGGCCGCACACAATCTCATCCACGACGCCCCGCACATCGGGATATTCCTCAGCACCAGCAACGTGGGAAACGACCACATCATCGAATACAACGAGCTTCATTCCCTCGCCAAGGAAACCGGGGACGTGGGCGCGATCTATCTCTGCTCGCGTGACTACAGTTTCTGGGGGAATGTCGTCCGCTACAACTACCTCCATCACCTGCACGGGCCGGGGCACTGGGGGGTCCAGGGGGTGTATCTCGACGATTTCACAGGCGGGACGGAGGTCCATGGCAACATCTTCCATCAGGCGGGACGCGGAACACTCATCGGCGGGGGCCGCAGCAACCGTATCGAAAACAACATCTACATCGACTGCCAGCCGTCGATCCATCTCGACGGGCGCGGGCTCGGCTGGGCGAAATACTACTTCGAGGAGAACCGCTCGAAATTCAAGGAACTCCTGGAGGCCGTCGATTACCGTAATCCCCCCTACTCGGAACGCTACCCGGAGCTTCTCACCCTGCTCGATGACGACCCCGCAGTACCGAAACACAACATCATCCGGCGCAACATCTCCACCAGCGGGATATTCTTCGATCTCAATGACAGGCTGGATTTCGATGTTTTCACCATGGAACGGAACATCATCGGCGGTTCGACCCTCTGCCGCTGGGTGCGCGAGGGCTACAGCCAACGCCAGGTCTATGGTCAGGACCACGCCGAAGTCCGGGCCGTATTCGAGGAACGGGACAACATTCTGACAGGTGACGAACCCCTGTTCGTCTCTCCGGAAAACGGTGATTTCAGCCTGAGGGACCCGTCACTCGGCGAATCCATCGGGTTCGAGCCGATTCCCCTCGAAAAGATCGGCCTCTATCCGGACGAATACCGGACCACACTGCCCGCCGCTTCCCATACCGCAGGCCGATAATCAGTCATTAAACCGGAAAAACGACACCAGCCGGAGAACACATGGCAGACACGAAAACGAAACACATCCTCACACGACGTAAGGCGCTGAAGACCGGAGCGGCGGCGACCACGGCCGCATTCGCCCCACTGCCGGCCGGAGCCGCCATGCCGGGCGATATTCCCGTCAAGAGGCCGGGCGAAACCCGCGTGATATTCCTCGGCGGCGACCAGCTCCACAATTTCTCCGCCCAGGAACCGGCCCTCAGACGCATCTGCGAGGGAGCGGGCTGGACATTCTTCAGCCTGCACGACTCGCGGTATCTCACGCCCACGTTCCTCTCGACCGCCGATCTCCTGATGATGCAGCGGTGGGACGGCGGCGTTCCGGGGTGGGTGCAGGGACCGGTCAGGACCGAAGCCCCGGAGAACGACGGCCACATGAGCGAGGAACTGGCCGGGGCGATCATCGAAAACGTCACCGACCGCGGCATGGGGTTCATGAGCCTGCACTGCACAGTGGCGACCTGGCGCAAGCCCCGGTTCATGGCGTTCATGGGGGTGAAGGGCATCATCCACGGCCCCCTGCAGCCGGTTCGCTGTCATGATTTCAACCAAGACCACCCCATCACGAGGGGCATGGGGGATTTCGACATCGCGCTGGACGAGAATTTCGGCTGCGAACCGGTGGACCCCGCGGTGACGCCGCTCTATGAAACCACCGGGTTCATCGACAAGCGGCACGATTACGGCGGCTGGTGCCTGGAACGCGGAGCGGGCCGCATCGCGGGCCTTCTGGCGGGCCACACCTATTTCGCCTATCGTGACCCCAACTACCTGAAGCTCTATCGCCGGGCGGCCCACTGGACACTCGGGCTCGATGTTCCCCGCGACTGACGTAACCCCCCGAACGGACGCAAGGACTGACGGCCATGCCGAATACAGCCATACGATCGATACACGGAATCAGGATGGCGGAGATTCCGTCCGGTTCCTTCATGATGGGGCACGACTGGACATTCGATCCCGCCGCCCCGGACAGCCTCAATGCCTTTTATCCCGACGAACAGCCGGTCCATCGGGTTGAAGTACGGGGATTCCTCATGGCCGAAACACCGGTCACCCAGGAGCAGTACGGCGGGATCACCGGCGAGAACCACTCCACCTTCACCGGCGACAGGCTCCCGGTGACGAACGTCGGCCCTCTGGAGATCATACGCTTCTGCAACGCCCTGAGCCGTGAGGCCGGCCTCGAACCCTGCTACGACGAGGAGAGCCGGGCATGCGATTTCGGAAAGAACGGGTTCCGCATGCCCACGGAGGCGGAGTGGGAATATGCCTGCCGCGCCGGGACGAGGACGCATTTCCACACGGGAGACACCATCGCCGATCTCGACCGCGCCGGATGGCACCTGGGCAACAGCGGCAGGAAAACCCACCCCGTGGGCGCGAAGGAACCGAACGCCTGGGGACTGTTCGACATGCACGGCAACGTGTTCGAGTTCACCAACGACGACTGGAACCCGAACATGGCGTACGGGCGCTATCTCACCGGGCGCGACGGTGAACCGGTCTACAATTACTACCACCAGATGAACATCACCCGCGGCGGCAGCTGGTTCAGCGAACCCTCGGTCTGCCGTTCGGCGGCGCGTTCGTGTTTCTGCAGCTGGGCCGGTCTCAACCAGAGCTTCTATACCGGTTTCCGTATGGCGGCGTCCCTTGCCTGATCTACACGGCGGAGCGATGCATAACGGCATTCCGAAGCTGACCCACTCACCGGTGTTTTCGTCAGCACGATGATATTTCACTGCCACCCATCAAGGAAAGAAAAACACATATCCCATGACCTCGAAGGAACGCGTCCTTACAGCACTCGATCACCGGACACCCGACCGTGTCCCGGTCTTCGTCGGCTACACCCCGGAAGCGGCGGAAACGCTTCTCGCCCATCTCCGCAGAGATCGTAATAACCCGGACATCGGCGCCGGGGACATTCCTCTCCTCATGGGCCACGATCTCCTCCTGGCCGATCACGGCGTGGGGACGAGCTACTATGCTGATACGTCGGCGGAGGAATACATCTGCGAATGGGGTATCGGCTGGCGGTGGGTGGACATTCCCGGCGGACGGTATACCGAGATCGTGAGGCATCCCCTCCCCGACCGGGCGAGCCTGGAGGACTGGAATCCGCCCGACCCGGAGAAGAAAGGCCGGTACGACGCTCTGGACGCCCTCACAGCCGAACGCGGCAGAACCCACGCCATCATCGGCGGCATGGGAAGCATCCTGTTCGAACCCGCCTGGCATCTGCGGGGCTTCGGCGCCTTTCTCGAAGACCTCATTCTCGACCGCGACTTCGCGTCCGCCCTGCTCGAAAAGATATGCTCCTATCAGTTGATATCGGGCGGGATCATCGCATCGAAGGGTGTCGATCTCATCCTCCTGGGCGACGATTTCGGGACACAGGATTCCATGATCGTGTC
>CAYNWJ010000329.1:0-5226 GCA_964400815.1 uncultured bacterium | reverse complement strand
AGCCAGTTCCTGGGAACGCAACAACCAGATGGCGGCGCGCCTGGAAATGGAACGCAAGGAGGCCGAGCTGGTCGCTCTGGCGGAGCGATCGACACGGCTCGCGTCCATCGGCGTGATCTCGGGAGGCATCACCCATGAAATATACAACCCCCTGACCGCGATAAAGGTGAACGCGGACAGCATCATATACTGGGCGAAGCGCAACGAGGGCGTGATCCCCGCTCTATTCGTCAGCAAAATGAAGGATATTTCCAAAGGCGTCGAGCGTATCAACGACATCATCGAGCATATGAAACAGTTCTGGGCGCCGAAACAGGCGAATAACATCGAGGACTTCGACCTGAACGAAACCCTGATCCGCGCCCGTTCCCTCATCAACAGGCAACTTCAATCCCACGGCATCGAACCGAGATTCGAATTGTGCGATGATCCACTTATGATATTGGGAACACCGCTTCATATCGAACAGGTGGCGGTCAATCTCATCGCGAACGCTCTCGAGGCCCTCGGTACAGTGGATGACAGGGAAAAGACTCTTCTGGTCACGACACGCAGGGAGGAAAACGAGGCGGTCCTCGAGGTGATCGACAACGGCCCGGGACTTCCCCGCGACGCGGAAAATGATATCTTCAATCCATTCAGTTCATCGAAAAAGGGCGGCAAGGGAATGGGACTGGGACTCGCCATTGTGAAGCGCTTTGTCGAGTCTCATGATGGAACGGTTGAAGCGAACAACAACGAAACCGCGGGAGCCGCGTTCACCGTCCGGCTGCCGCTTGCAGACATCGAAAAGGTTGACAGCGAATGAATATTCTTCTTGTGGACGACGAACAGATGGTCCTCTCGGCTGTTTCCGATTTCATCGAGGAACAACTGGGACACAATAGTGAACGATGCATCAACGGCAGGGAGGCGGCGGAACGTATCGAGAGCGGAAACTTCCATCTTGTGATTGCCGACATACGCATGCCGGGCATGGATGGGATCACCCTGCTGAAACGCATCAAGGACAATCCGGACACGTCCGGGATCGATGTGGTGCTCATGACGGCCTATGCCGACGTGAAAACGGCGGTCCAGGCGCTCCGTAACGGTGCTTTCGACTATATCCGCAAGCCCTTCGACATCGAGGAACTCGCCGCTGTGGTCGAGCGTGTCGCCGAGCATCAATCCCTGATCTCGGAAAACCGGGAATTGTCCCAGCATTTCGAGGAAAGAGTGGCGGAAGCCTCGGACGAACAGAAGAAACGCTATGAACGCCTGCGCGACGCCTACAGCGAAATTGCGGGAATCGGCAGGATCGGCATCTTCTCAGAGTCGATGCGCCGTATCCACGAGCTCGCCCGCCGGTTCCACGAGGACCGGACGGTCCCCGTCATCATCGAGGGGGAAACGGGGACCGGCAAGGAGATCATCGCCCGTCTCATTCATTTCGGTGAGGAGGGGGTGAGCGAACCGTTCGTCACAATCAACTGCTCCGCCATATCCCCCTCGCTGTTCGAAAGCGAGCTGTTCGGATACGAGGGAGGTTCATTCACCGGCTCCCGCAAGGAGGGCGGAAAGGGCAAGCTCGAGCTGGCCGATTCGGGCACCCTGCTTCTGGACGAGATCGGGGACATGCCGGTCGAGATGCAGCCGAAACTGCTGCGCGTCCTCCAGGAGCGTGAATTCTACAAGGTCGGCGGGGTCAAAAAGGTGCAGGTGGATGTGCGCATCATCTGCGCGACCAACATGAAGCTCGAGGAAATGCTCGCCAAGGGTAAGTTCCGGCAGGACCTGTATTATCGCCTGAATACGGGGCGCATTCAGATCCCGCCGCTCCGCGAACGCAGGGGGGCCATAACGCCGCTCGCCCAGCTGTTCCTGGAGCGTTTCGCCAGCCAGAAGAAACGGCGTTTCAGGCTGATTTCGAAAGAGGCTGCCGGCGTCCTCGAACAGTATTCCTGGCCCGGCAATGTCCGTGAGCTGGAAAACGCCATCGAGCGGGTCGTGCTGCTCTATGACGGCATCGAGGTCTTACCCGAGCACCTGTCGTTTCTGACTTCCGGCGAAGTAACGATGCCGGACGCGGGAGGAGAACCATTTTCCCCGGAAAACATCGTTCTGCCGGAGGAGAACCTGGACCTGCAGCATATCGAGAACACCATCATAAGAAAAGCCCTCGAAAAGTTCGATGGGAACAAGACCCACGCCGCCCGCTACCTGGGAATGACACGGAGCA
Source organism: uncultured bacterium (assembly GCA_964400815.1). Classification (GTDB taxonomy): domain Bacteria; phylum Latescibacterota; class Latescibacteria; order Latescibacterales; family Latescibacteraceae. The sequence goes on along the minus strand of CAYNWJ010000329.1, from coordinate 3,005 downwards.
CCCTCAGAAGCAGACTTCGAAAGATCACCTGATCACCCCCCGGCATACGAGACCCCGCCGGTCTCCAAGAACCGGCGGGAGGCTGAAACCGGTTGGTGCGGACCGGATGAAGCCACATATCCCGAGAGTTCATCGGGCATGAAGCCGATGCGCCGCACCGATGCTGTCCCCTTCCGCTGGCATGATTTTCCCATCCAACTTCAGTGAAATTACAGCATTGGTTCATGGAACCACCCGTATCACTCGTGTTGTGCCCTCCACATGAAAGGACACGCTCCATGCGTTTGAACTGGCTCCCCTGGAAATATATAGTTAAAAAGGTCGCGCGCGCGGAAGGATTCATCGACCCGATACAGCTCCTTTCGAGCATGCACCGATTCGCCCAGCCCGCCGAGGTCGATGTTCCGCGGGAACTTTTGCGGGCGGGTGCGGTCATGCAGGCGACCGGGCTCATCAACAGCCGCGCCCTGCAGCACAACAGGGACTGGATATGGCCCTTCTGGATCGAACGGCAGTTCGATCCGTCAAGCGTTTCATTCGTCCCGAGGGGATTCGCATTCAGCCTCATCAACCAGACCCACCGCAACTGGACGGCGGTGGGGATTCCTGGGTTTCAGGCAACGCCGGTGGTGGACCCCCGGGGACTGGTGATGCCCTTCTTCAACAGCTGGTCCATCGATTGCTGGCTGCTCAACGACAGCGGGGCGGCGCTCATTCCCTCCAGGGCTGACCACGCGGATCAGAAGCTCACGTTCGAAGAGGGGCTGGCGGTGACGACACGCTTCACCGGCGGCCGTTCCAATCTCGACTCGACGGTGCGCACCGTCATCGAACGGGAGGAGCATGTCCTCGAGATCATCGTGCGGGGCAGGACCTCCGTTCCCGGAATGCTCGTCGTTTCGCTCAGGCCCTCGAATCCGGAAGGCGTGAGTTTCATCCACGATATCGCTGTCGGCGGCGGGAAGCGTGAGCTGACGGTCAATGAAAAGCACGCGGTCAGGTTCGATCACTCTCCTGCCCGCTGGCGCCTGTCATCCTATCACGAGGGTGATGTGTACGATCATCTCGATCGGGACGGTGATCGTGACGGGATTTCCTGCGATGTCGGGCTCGCGTCCGCAGCCGGCGTCTTTCAACTCGAGCCGGACCGGGACCGGACGGTAAGGGTAACCGTCCCGCTCGGTGAACGTACAGACGATGAGACAAAGGGGGGTGAAACCCGCACGGCGGTCTCCCTGTGGCACAGCGCTCTCGATTCCCGCGCTGAATACAACGTTCCCGACGAGAAAAACAGGTATCTCTTCGAGGCGGCGCTGTCGACCGTGTCGCTCCACACGACCAGGAACGAAGTGTGGGCGGGGCCGTTCCGCTACAAGCGCTTCTGGTTCCGGGACGCCGCGTTCGTGCTCAATGCCCTCATGAGCTGCGGCATGCTTGAACGGGGGAAAAAGGTGCTGGATACCTTCCCCGATCGTCAGCGCGCCAATGGCTTTTTCGAGTCCCAGGACGGGGAATGGGATTCCAACGGCGAAGTGCTGTGGATCATGGACCGGTACTGTCGCCTGAGCGGACGCGGTCATGTTCCCGAATGGATGCATTCAGTAAAAAAAGCCGCCGACTGGATGGAGCGGAAGCGGACACCGGATGACGGGACCGTGCACGCTGGCCTCATGCCGGCCGGATACAGCGCGGAACATCTCGGGCCCAGCGACTACTATTACTGGGACGATTTCTGGAGCGTGGCCGGTCTTCGGTCCGCGGCGGCCATGTGCCGGAGCGCCGGAGACGAATCATCCGCTGAGCGATATGAAGCGATTGCCGACGATCTTTCATCCTGCATCGATGCGAGTCTCGAGCGTACACGCGAACGACTGGGCCGGACGGCCATGCCCGCGTCACCCGGACGTCGGCTCGACAGTGGTTCCGTGGGCTCGCTTGCGGCGGGATATCCGCTGATGCTCTGGAAGGAGCGGGATGTCAGACTGCTCGATACCGTCTCGTTTCTCCTGGATTCCTGCATGTACGAAAACGGTTTCTTCCACGATATCATGCACTCTGGAATCAATCCCTATCTCACACTGCATATCGCCCAGGTGCTCATGCGCGCCGGCGACACGAGATTCCTGAACCTTGTGGAAGGCATCGCACGAATCGCGTCCCCCACGGGACAGTGGCCGGAAGCGGTCCATCCCGCCACCGGGGGAGGATGCATGGGCGACGGACAGCATGTCTGGGCAGCTTCCGAATGGCTCCTGATGGCGCGCAACCGGTTCGTACAGGAGGATCCGCACAGTGGAAGCCTCGTGCTCTGCGCCGGCATACCCATAGAAAGCGTTCTCGGCGAAGAATCGCTCTATTTCGGGCCCGCCCCCACGGTATTCGGCACGGTCGGCATCACCATAAGCGAACGAAACGGCAGGGTTCTCGTGTCATGGAAGACGAACTGGCACGGGGAACGGCCTCACATCGAAATCGCGTTTCCCGGCATGGAGCGCACCAGGGTTTCTGAAAACGCCGATCACGCAGAAATCACCGCGGAGGGCGCCATAGCATGAATATCGTCATGATGACAAACACCTACAAACCGTTCGTCGGCGGCGTGGAGCGTTCCGTTTCGACCTTCACCCGGCAGTACAGAAAACAGGGACATCGCGTTCTCATCGTGGCTCCCGAATACCCCGACATGCCGGAGAACGAGGATGATGTGGTGAGGATACCGTCCATCCAGCAGTTCAACGGTACCGACTTTTCGGTGCCCCTGCCGGCTCCGGGGACGGTGACAGGGGCGCTGGACGATTTCAAGCCCGACATCGTCCACTCGCACCACCCCTTCCTCCTGGGCGATACGGCGGCGCGGACGAGTGCTGTGTATAATGTTCCCCTCGTATTCACGAATCACACGCAATTCGAAAATTATCTTCATTACCTTCCCTTCAGCTCGGAAAAGCTCGGGAATTTCATTGTTTCCCTGGGGACGGGATATGCAAATCTCAGTGACCGGGTGT
>CAYNWJ010000328.1:0-5258 GCA_964400815.1 uncultured bacterium | reverse complement strand
ACCCCGCGAAACCAAACGAAAACCCCGGCAATGCACCGGGGTTCTGTATGAATCATGAATATCGGCCTGTTATCGCATGGCATGAAACCCTTAAAGAGTTCCCTTGGTCGAAAGCGCGCCCTCCACACGGTCGTCGAACCGGCAGGCCGCCGACATGGCTCGCGCCACGGCCTTGAAGACCGCCTCGATGTCGTGATGGCCGTTCGAAGACTTCAGAAGATCGATGTGGAGGTTCATGCGGGCGTTGTCGGCGAATGCCTTGAAAAATTCGGGGAAAAGCTCGCTGTCGAAATCCCCGATCTTTTCGACCTTCGGCGGCACCTCGTAGCTCAGCGCGATCCTTCCGGAGATGTCAACCACGGCGCGGGCCAGGGCGAATTCCATGGGCACATACGCGAAACCGTACCGCGCGATGCCCGCCTTGTCGCCGAGCGCCTCGAAGAACGCCTGTCCAAGGGCGATGCCCACATCCTCCACCGAGTGATGGAAATCGACCTCGGTGTCGCCGTCGCATTCCACGGTCAGGTTGAAGAACCCGTGACGGGCGAACAAGGTCAGCATGTGATCGAAAAATCCGATGCCGGTATCGATGGACGATGTGCCGCCGCCGTCAATGTCCAGCTTCACCATGATGTCCGTTTCACGGGTTTTACGATCGACAACAGCCGTACGTTCCATATCGCACCTCGTGGTTGCGCGTTCATTGAATCGTGATGGCGTGGTGTTATGGTGTTAATCACCGCGCATCAACCGTCGAACATTCACGATCCCGCAGCCATCACCCGGCGCAGGGATTCGAGGAAACGGTCGTTCTCCCCGCGAACCGAAACGCTGACCCTGAGCGCACGGTCGAGCATGGGATAGGATGAGACGTCCCGGATGAGGATCCCGTCGTCAAGCACTCCCTCGAACACCCGTTTCGGGGGAAGTTCGGTCTCGAACAGGATGAAATTGGCCCGGCTCGGATGGGCCCTGACACCGTCGATCCCGTTCATGGCCTCGAACATCCGGTCGCGTTCGTCGATGATCCCGTCGAGCACGGGGACAAGCCTTGCCCGGTTTTCCAGAAGCTTTTCAGCCGCGGCGATGGTGAAGAAGTTGATGTTATAGGGCAGACGGGCCTTGTTCACCTCGCGCGCCAGTTCCGGGCTCATCAGGCCGTACCCGAGCCGGAGTCCCGCCAGCGCGAATGCCTTCGAGAACGTTCTGAGCACCACCAGATTGTCGTGACCGGCCAGAAGATCGGCCGCCGTTTCCCGTGAAAACTCGAAATAGGCCTCGTCAACGACCACCGGCCGGTCGGTCATGGCCAGAAGCCGCTCGATATCGGCGTGTGGATACATCGCTCCCGTGGGATTGTTCGGGGAGCAGAGAACGATCATCGCTCCACCGTCGAGAAACGATTTCTCCAGAGCCCCGCAATCGAAGGTGTAGTCGCTATTGAGGGGAACCTCCCGCACCCTGGCGCCGAGTACTGTGGCCACGAGACGGTAGACGGTGAAGGTGGGCGACGGCAGCACGAGAACGTCCCCGTCTCCGAGGAAAATCTCCATGAGCGCCTGAATGATCTCGTTCGAACCGTTCCCCGCCACGACCCCGTCGGCCGTCCAGCCGGCGTATTCCGCCAGCCGCCGCCTCAATCCGGCCGGATCGAACGGTGGGTACCGTGACCAGCTTCGCTCTAGGGCGAAGTCGAGAATGTCCCGCTTGATATCCTCCGGAACGTCGTGGGGATTCTCGTTCTGGTTGATCTTGATGTCGTAGTCGTACTCGCGAAGGGTGTAGGCGGCGATGTTCCGCACCGCCGGCTTCACGTGTTCGAGCACTGTTTTCCTATTGGTCATGACAACCATCCGTTGTTCGTGCAATTCCGTCGAACCGGTCAGCCGCCGGTACGCTCCGTGCGGATGGTCACCGCCCGTGCATGGGCAGTGAATCCCTCGGACCTGGCGAGTATGTCAACATCGGCTGCGCAGTCCGACACCGCTTCACGGGAATATTCGACGATGCTGGTGCTCTTCCGGAAATCGCAGACTCCCAGCGGTGATGCGTACCGCGCGGTCCCGGATGTGGGCAGCACGTGGTTCGGTCCCGCATAATAGTCGGATACCGGCTCGGGCGACCATGGGCCGAGAAAGATGGCGCCGGCGTTCCGTATCTTCTCACAGAGGTCCCGGGGGTGTTCCACGATGAGTTCCAGGTGCTCGGGAGCGATACGGTTGACGGCGTCGGCCGCACGGTGCAGGTCCTCCACCACGATGAGCGCGTTCCTGTCGAGCACCGCCTTCACATCCTCCGGATGGGAAAGGGCCTCCACCTGACGATAGAGTTCGTCGCGTGTTTTCTCAGCGATGTCCGGGGACGTGGTGAGAAGCACCGCCATCTCCATTCCGCTTCCATGCTCAGCCTGGCTGAGGAGGTCCGCAGCCACGAATGAAGGATCGGCGGAACTGTCGGCGACGATCACGATCTCCGACGGTCCCGCGAACATGTCGATGTCCACCTGGCCGTACACCTGCTTCTTCGCCACGGCGACATAGATATTGCCGGGGCCGACGATCTTGTCCACCCTCGGCACGCTCTCCGTCCCGAACGCAAGGGCCGCAACCGCCTGCGCTCCGCCGATGGTGTACACTTCCGTCAGTCCCAATTCAACCAGTGCCGCCGCAACATGGGGATTCTCACGGAATCTTCCGGGGGGCGTCACGACCACGATCCGCTCCACTTCGGCCACCTGGGCGGGTACCGCGTTCATGACGATCGACGAAGGATACGCGCCCGCGCCTCCCGGAACATACAGGCCCACGCTTCCAATGGGGGTGAATCGCAGGGAAAGGGAAATTCCCGGTCCCGGAGCGGATTCGATGCGTTCCCGGAGCTGAAGGGCATGGAAGGCCCGCACATTCTCGATGGATTTTCTCAGCGCGGAAAGGAACGGGGCCTCCACCCTGCCGTGCAGCTCGACAAGCTCGGATTCGGGGACCGGCTCGATGGTTTCCAGATCGACACCGTCGAATCGACGTGTCAGCTCGATGACCGCCTTGTCGCCCCGTGCACGCACATCATCGACGATGTCACGTACGCGGCGCTCGATGTCCGGATCGAAGGTCAGCTCGCGAGACCAGATGGCGCGGTATCGTTCGTTCGTTTCGAGTTCATTGAGATCGATTATCGGAATCACGGCATTCTGCTCCGTTTCTCTGTGTCATGACCGGGGTGGTGCTCCGCTCCGGCGGGATCATCGTCAATGAATCACCTTGTTCAGCGGATATTCGATGATATCCTGGGCGCCCGCCTTTCTGAGCACGGGAATGAGCTCCCTCACCTTCGACTCGTCGATGATCACTTCCAAGGCCAGCCACTTCTCGTCCTTGAGGTGCGAAATCGTGGGATTGTGCATGCTCGGAAGGATCGAAGCGATCTTTTCGAGCTTCTCCGCCGAAAGGTTCATCTTGAGCCCCACCTTGAACTCGGCGTTCAGAGCGCCCTGGAGAAGCAAAGCGAGATTCTCGACCTTCCCACGCATCCATTCATCCGCGTGCGCCTCACGGTTCATCACCAGCACGGTGGTGGATTCGAGAATGGTGTCGATGATGCGGAGATTGTTCGCCCTGAGCGAGGAACCTGTTACGGTCACATCGACGATGGCGTCTGCCAGACGCGGGGGTTTCGCCTCCGTGGCCCCCCAGCTGAACTCGAATTTCGCATCGATCCCCCGCTCCCCGAAATAGCGCCTGGTATAGCCGATGAGCTCCGTTGAAATACGTTTGCCCTCGAGCTGTTCGATGGTTTCGATGTCGGAATCTGCCGGCACGGCCACCACCCAGCGCACGGGGATGAAACCGCCGCGGGCATAGAGAAGCTCTGATATTTCGACCACGTCCGACTCGTATTCCCGTATCCAGTCCTGACCCGTGATTCCCGCATCGAGGACACCGTCATCGACATAGTGGCCCATTTCCTGGGCCCGGATCAGGAGGCACTCGATCTCGTCGTCGTCGATGGACGGGATATAGGACCGCTCACCGAGGCGGATACGGTATCCGGCCTTGCGCAGGATATCGAACGTCGGTTCCTGGAGGCTCCCCTTCGGAAGCCCCAGTTTCAGTTTCTTGTTCACGCACTACACTCCTTTTCTATTCAAGCGCGCCGATACCGGCCTCGAACCTGTCGAGCGCCGTTTCGAGATTCTTCATCGACGCGGCATAGGATATGCGGATGTTGTCATCAGCGCCGAAGCCTGCGCCCGGCACGGCCGCTATGTGATGCTCTCCCAGCAGGTATTCGCAGAGCGTAACGGAACCGTCGATGGTCTTCCCGCCGTAATTCCCGCCATAGACGCCAGAAACATTGGGGAACACATAGAAGGCGCCCTTCGGCTCGATGCAGGACACGCCGTCCACAGCGTTCAGACGGTCCACGACGTACCGGCGGCGCTTGGCGTATTCGGCGAGCATGGGCTCGAGAAAACCGTACCCGCCGGTGAGGGCCGCCAGGGCCGCTTTCTGGGAGATCGAGCAGGGATTCGAGGTTTCCTGGCTCTGAACGGTGCCCATACCCTTGACGATCTCCTCCGGGCCGGCGGTGAAGCCGATCCGCCATCCGGTCATGCAGAACGCCTTGGAAACACCGTTCACCGTAATCGTGCGGTCATACATGTCAGCGGAGAGCGTGGCGGGCGACACCGGTTTTGCGCCGTCATACACGAGCATTTCATAGATCTCGTCGGACAGAAGATAGATGCCCGTACCCTCGAGGACCGCGGCGATATCACGCATCCCTTCCTCGGTATAGACCATTCCCGTGGGATTTGAGGGGCTGTTGAGGATGATCATGCGTGTTTTCGGCGTGATCGCCCGCCTGATCTGATCGGCCGTGATCTTGAGCCCCTGGTCCTCCGGGCACTCGACGATGACAGGTGTTCCGCCGGCGAGTCTCACCATCTCGGGATAGGAAACCCAGTAGGGAGCCGGAACGATCACTTCCTCACCGTCGTCCACCGCCGCGAACACGGCCAGAAACACGCTGTGCTTGGCGCCGCAATTGATCATAACCTGGGAGGCGGAATACTCGAGGCCGTTGTCCCGTTTGAATTTTTCCCTCACCGCTTGCTTCAGTTCCGCCGTGCCCGATGCGGGCGTATAGGTGGTGAAACCGGCGTTGATGGCGTCGATCGCGGCGGCGCGGATGTGATCCGGCGTTGCGAAATCGGGTTCACCGGCGCTCAGGGGGATGACATCGATCCCCTCCGCCTTCAT
>CAYNWJ010000327.1:0-5266 GCA_964400815.1 uncultured bacterium | reverse complement strand
AACGGCGCCGTGGCGAATGTCTGGGTCACCACCGAACGCATCATGCAGCAGATCGAGCAAAATCCCCGCCAGCTCATGAAAGCCCTCAAAACAGAAGACATCCTCACCGCCCAGCGTCAGGGAAAGCTCGCCGTTATCTTCTCGATCGAGGGTATCGGCCGCTGGCTCGACGGCAACGTTGACACCCTCTACCTCATGCACCGTATCGGCCTCAGGCTTGCCGGGATCACCCACGGCGAGGGCGGGGAGGAGCCCGGCATGCTCCAGGGAACCCGCAGCATATACCGCCTCTGCACCCCCGCCGAGCGCGAGGATGACCGTAAGAACGCCGGCGGCCTGACCGATTTCGGCAAGGCCATCCTGGACGCGAGCAACGAGCTCGGCCTTGTCACCGATCTCTCCCACATCAACGACAAGGCCTTCTATGACGTCATCGAGCGCACCGAACTGCCGCCCATCATGAGCCATTCCGCGGCGTTCGGTCTCTGCAACCACTCACGCTGCCTGACCGACGACCAGATCAGGGTCCTCGCCTCCAAAGGCGGCGTAATCGGCATCGCCATGGCGCCACAGTTCATCGACGAGGACGAGAGCAAGGCGAACCTCGACCGGTATGTCGATCACATTCTGTATGTGCGGGATCTCGTTGGCATGGAGTATGTGGGATTCGGAAGCGATTATGACGGCGGCATCGATCCCTTCATTCCGGATGTGGCGAATCTGGCGGAACTGACCCGCGCGATGATGGCCCGCGGCATGACCGGGGACGAGATCAAAATGTTCTGGGGCGGCAATTACATGCGCGTCCTGAGACAGACCATGGACAAGGCATGACGGGTGCGGAACGCTCCGGCGGGACAGCGGAGGGCCATACCTGGGTCTCCGCCGGAAAGGACGCCATTCCATCTGTCGCCGCGGTCCTGACGGAGGCATTCGCGGACGACCCAATGTACACGGCGGTGCTCCCGGACCGTGATGTGCGAATACGCTCCCTGGACGCTCTCTGGAGGGCCATCGCCGGATACAGCCTGGCCTTCGGGGAAATATGGACGACGCCGGACGTATCCGGTGCGGCCTGCTGGATCGCGCCCGGTGAAACCGACTACACATTCATGCGCCACCTGAAAACAGGATTCTGTCTCTCGCGGGCGGTCCTTCGTTTTCCGGGACCCTCGAGAAAGAAGCTTCTCGACGCCCTCGCCCTCACCGGGGAGATGCACCGTGAGACGATGGACCGCCCCCACTGGTATCTCATGGCGCTGGGTGTCGATCCCGCGTGCCGGGGCCGGGGTATCGGAGGCGGTCTGGTGAAGCACATGCTCTCACGCTCCGACAGGGAGGGCGTTCCCTGCTACCTGGAAACCCAGACCGACGCGAACGAGGCGTTCTACACGGGGCTGGGCTTCAGAAAGGCCGCCGAACGGACCGCTCCGGACATCGACACGGTACTCAGGGCCATGGTGCGGGAGCCCGGCTGACGGATGGAATGTAATTCTCATCCCTTCCCAATAGAGCGCTCAAGCAATCCTCATAATCACAGGATATCATGTTTCATGAAATATGACGTGAACGATCAGGTACGGGACGGACAGCATGATTACTGGCAGACGCCAAATGCTTGCGTTATTGGCGGCGTTTTTCGCGGATCCGCTTATGTCGCTTTCAGGCGCGGGGACAGCCCGCCGCTGTTTCTCCTATCACCTCTATTACCGTCGTTCCGGCATCGACGGTCCCGCAGGAACGGCCGAGTTCATTTCCACCGTCGATGATTTGAATGCCACCGTAACCGCCTCCATCGATTTTCCCTGGTCCGCACAGAGACTCGCATCGATCATTCCCGTTCCCTGCCCCTCCATAAAAAAACGATACCGTTACGAACGCAACACCCGCGGCGAGACCTACACCAACGACGACGGGACATTCAGTATCGGCGATGACGGACACGACAATCTTTTCATGGTCGCGGAAGAGAGCCTTGGATTCATACAGAGTGATTTCTACGGGCTGGCTGGAACACAGATCGTTCGCAATGATATCTTTGTCACCTGTGACAGCCGTATCGGCGGAAAAGACGAAACCATATTGAACACCGAAGGTCAATCCTTCGCACGGGTTGTCCGGGACATACGGATCGATTTCCAAGGAATTCACCGGTTGAACGGTGATGACTATCTTCTCGTGCGCGCACAACCCGAAGGAGATACCATACCGATCATACATACGCCCCTTTTCGATGTGGGCCTGATGGATATATCGGGATTTGTACGGGCGGACGGGGCATGTCCCTGGGTACACATGCGAATCGACAACTATTTCGACGTGTCCGGCATCTCGGTGTCGACAGGCAATAGAATCGATGGAGCAAACGTATTCGAGTCGGCCTTTGGCAAAGCCGTCGATGGCGCCTGAACGAACTGCCGGGGCGGCGGACCAGACGGGGGATGGTGGAAGTCTGTTTCGGCCATGTTCATAGCAGGTGAAACGGATGGCCGCGAAAAAATTTCCCTTGCACGATCACATTGCATGCACGATATTACTCTTGGGCAGGGTCTATTTAGAGAAAACCTTTTATGATTTAACTGATGAGGGCCGTCCCTGTCGGCTGCGTCCGTGCCGTGACCCCGCCTTGCCGCGGGCAGCGTGGACAAAATGTCGAGCCAGCGACTATAAAGTTCCCTTATTGATGCTTTTAGAGAGAGTGTTTTCCTAAATAGTATCCTGCTTACTTTTTGGCCAAAAAAAAAAACATGTCACCTGGCGATCGGGTGACATGTTTTTTTTATCTGTAAAAAATCTGTATCGAAAACCACTGCCGTGGCCGTCATTATTCCTCAGGCATCATCGCCGGGCCGCCGCCCGCTTTTTTCACATCCACAGCCTGGGGTCCCTTCGGTGTTTCGGTTATTTCGAACTCGACCGCCTCGCCTTCCTGGAGGGTCTTGAATCCTTCACCGACAATCGAGGAATAATGGACGAAGATGTCCTGTCCCTCGTCGGTGGTGAGAAAGCCAAAGCCCTTCACTTCATTGAACCACTTGACTGTACCGTTAGCCATTGCCTAGAACTCCTGAAAAAATGCATTAGACAGAGCGCCTGACGTTGACCGCCTGGAGCCCTTTCGGTGTTTCGGTGATGTCGAATTCCACCGTTTCGCCCTCGGCGAGCGTGCGAAATCCTTCACCGACAATCGATGAATAGTGTACGAAGATATCCTGTCCCTCGTCGGTGGTGAGAAAGCCGAATCCCTTCACTTCGTTGAACCACTTGACTGTACCGCTGGACATACAAACTCCTTTACTGCTGAGGTGCCCGTCCGGACGATTGGGCGTTCGGACGATTGAAACGCGCCGGAAATCTTCACTTTCACTCCGGCTTCTGTGCGAACTGGATGTCACTCAAGCGCCGATAAATGCCTCCTTTTTCATAAAGCTCGCGGTGACTGCCGATCTCCACTATCCGCCCCTCGTCAATCACCACGATGCGGGTCGCTTTCTGAATGGTGGATAGTCTGTGGGCTATGACAAAAGAAGTTCTCCCTTCCAGAAGACGGTCGATCGCCGCCTGTACCTCGGCCTCTGATTCTGAATCGAGAGCCGACGTGGCCTCGTCGAAGATCAGAATGGGCGGGTTCTTGAGAATTGCCCGAGCGATGGCCAGCCGCTGTTTCTGGCCACCCGAGAGCTTCATGCCGCGCTCGCCGACGACCGTATCGTAGCCGTTTTCCAGCTTCATGATGAAATCGTGCGCGTATGCCGTCTTCGCGGCTTTTTTCACATCCTCCGGCGGTATGTCCGGCCTGCCATAGGCGATGTTCGCCCGTATGGTGTCGTGGAACAGCATCGTCTCCTGTGTCACGATCCCGAACAGGCTTCGAAGATCATCCAGCCTGAACTGGCTGATATCGGTACCGTCGATCCGCACCGACCCCGACGTGGGATCGAAAAACCGGGGAAGAAGATCGACCAGCGTCGACTTGCCGCCCCCCGAGGGCCCGACGATGGCGACGTTCTCCCCTGCCGCCACATCGAGACTTATGTCCCTGAGAACAGGCTCTCCCGGCTCGTATTCATACCAGACGCCATCGAAGGAAATCCCCCGGTTCACGCCTTCGAGCGGCCGGGGATCCGGCGGGTCCTCGATTTCGCCGGGAAGATCGATGACCTCGAATATACGGTCGGTGGCCGCGATGCCCACCTGGAGCTTGACGTGCACCTCGCTCAGACGTTTCGCGCTCTGCATGAGCAGAAACATCATGAGAATGAACTCGAGGAAATGCTCCGGCGCCAGTCCCCTGTGCTCCAGGACCAGCTTTCCACCAATCCACAGAACGGCGACAGCAACGGCGACACCAAGCACCTCGGTGAGCGGAGATGCCAGCCGTTTCATCCAGAACAGCTTCAGGAGCGACCTGAAATAGCTGTAATTCGCCTTCCTGAACTTCTCTATCTCGAAGCGTTCCATCGCGAACGCCTTGACGACTCTGATGTTGTTGATCGTTTCGCCCAGAACGGAGGTCATGTCCGATATACGGTCCTGTGTTCTGGTGGTGCGGCGGCGAAGTTTTCTGCCGATACGATTGATGACGATCAGACAGGGCGGGGCGACGATGAATGTGTACGCCGTGAGCCGCCAGCTCAAAACGATCATGAGGCCCAGAAGGACGGCCATATTGATCGGCTCCTTCATCATGTTGATCAGGGAGGCGTTCAGGTTGGTGTTCACCGTGTGGCAGTCGTTGATCACCCTGCTGATGAGATCGCCGGTCTTGCGCTTCTGGAAATACCTGAGCGGAAGCCGGTGATATGACATGTAGACGTCCTCGCGCAGGTCCCGCACAACCCCCTGTTCCACATAGGCCATTATGTATCCCTGGAAATAGGAGAACAGGTTCTTGATGACGATGACGACGATGATGACAAGGCAGAGCCTTCCCAGCACGCTCACCGGTTCCCCTGTTCCGAGTATGTCATTGACTCCTTTCTGGAAAGAATACTTGAGACCTTCGCGCGCTCCCTCTCCCGCGACGGCAACCGCTCCACCGTTGGAGACCTCCCCGCCGGCCGAGAACAGTGTCTTCATGAACGGCCCGATGAGATAGGCGCTGAATCCGTTCATGGCCGCGTACATGAGCGAACAGATCACAGCGAGAAAGACCAGGGCCTTGTAGTGAAATATATAACCCAGTACGCGTAAGAATGCTTTCATAATTTCCCTAATTAACTAATATAAGTGCCGTACGGAAAAAATCAACCGTTTCTTGATGTGG
>CAYNWJ010000326.1:0-5277 GCA_964400815.1 uncultured bacterium | reverse complement strand
TTATTCGTGACTTGTACCAATCATGCGCGCGGCCGGCGGGGAAGACTCCACACAAACCGCATAAGATTTATAATATATATATACTTTTTACGGTTTGCAAGGGATGTGTGCTCGCTGACAATCCCCCATTTTGCGGCAACCACATTTGCTTCGGCGGTTTTCAATTGCCGAACCGTGATTTCAGGGATTATCGGATGAACCGTGATTACAATCGTGTCAATCCTTTCATCCTTTTAATCATTGTTCAAATGGTGTATGGTCAATCATCATTCTTCCCTCGCCGCCAGCATCGGTTACATGCGGTTTTATGAATTGTTCAAGCACCTTTTCTTGCTTGTATGTTGGATGTAATACCATACTTTATAATAGCTTATGTGTATTATCCGATGGGTTTTCGGGGAATTGCCTGTTGTGTGCGCGGAAACGGCTGCCGGAGCATGGTGACGGAAGCTTTCCAGGCTTAAACCGGAGCCTTTGGAACGCAATCCATTTCATGGTCTTCCAAGCCTGCGCCATCCGGTACTGCCATCACGATGAGCGTGGACGGAACTATCGAACCGAAAGCCTGAGGAGCATCAGACGCGGATTGTGTGACGTGCGTCACAAAAAAGCCTGTTTTGATATATAAAAAAGAGGGTCAACCGTACCTGATTACGGCTGGCCCTCTTTTCATGAAAGGAGATTCCGGAGTATTCATAGTATCGTCACGCGCTCAGGAACCTTTAGCACACAACGAAATACCCCCGAAATCGGGCATGAATGTCTTTCCGGCCCGCCCCAAATGCCGGTGTGACGCGGGTCACCGTCATGGTGTGACCGTCCTCACCGGTCAACGTCTGAGATCGTTGAACATGTCCAGATAATCGGACACGATACGCGTGACAAGGAATTTCTGCCGGACCTTTTCCTTCCCCGCGCCGCCGAACTGTTTGGACAATGTTTCGTGCTTCAGAAGTTCCAGTGTCCTGTCTGCGAACCCGTCGATGTCCATCGGATCCAAGAGGAAGCCGTTCTTCTCGTCCTCTATCTGGAGCGGGATGCCGCCCACCCGGGACGCCACGACAGGGGTTTTCTTCCAGAGCGCCTCGGTGACCGTAAGACCGAACCCTTCCCGCGTCGATTTCTGGATGACCACGGAGGCGAAATTCTGGAGCGCGTTCACGAGGATGTTGCTTTCGACCGTGAGCAGGATGACCTCGTTTCTGTCGATGAGGGGTTTTGCGCGCTTCTTGATCTTCTCGAATATGGAAATTCCCTCGGGATCGTCGGTGGCCATGTTGCCGCAGAGGACCAGCCGGCAGTCGAATTTGCTCTTCACCTTCTCGTAGATCTCGAGCACGCCGAGGGGATCCTTCCACTTGTCGAAGCGTGATATCTGCGTGATGATCGGCTTGTCGGTCGGGATGCCGTATTTCTTGAGCTGACGCTTGATGACGGCGTCGGTGACCGGTTTGTTCTTGTGCGTGAGCGGATCGATCGCCGGCATGATGATGCGGTAGTCATTGGGAAGATCGTTGCTCTTGTAGCTCTCTTTCGAGAAGATGACCATGTCGAACTTCAGGATGAACTTCTTGAGATAGGTCCACAGGTTCTTGTTCGGCGCCGAAAGGTCGATATGGCAGCGCCAGATCCATGGCTGACGCTTGCGGTAGTGCTGGATGAGCGGCAGGGGCTGGGGGTCGTGAATGAGCACGAAATCATGTTTGTTGATATGCGTATAGGCGGAAAACTGCTCGTTGACCTGCTCGAAAAGGGACTTCTTCATGGCTGAAAGATTGATGTCCTCTCCCTGCAGGGCGTTATGGAATTTCTTCGTGACGCCATAGAAATCTATGTTTCCGTGGACCGTCCTCCACCCGGCGTCGAGCCCCACATCGTTCATGAGCGGAACGATGGAATGAAGCATTTCCGCCACACCGCCGCCGGTATAGGTGGAATTGATATGCAGCACATGATCACCGTACAGACGGCGCATTTTGTTGAAAATAGATGCGATGATTTCATCGCCCACCACATCCCTGTAATTGTCGATTCTAACCATTCAATCACTCCCCTGCCATATCTGCCAGAACGTTTCTGAATTCCTTGACTGTATCGATGCTGAATTTCGCCATCGTCGGCGGAAGTCCGACTTTTATCGAATATGCCTCGTCGGGCAGAACATTGAAAATGTCCTCGTCCGTCCGGTCGTCACCAGCGGCAAGGATGAAATCCCAGTCGTCGTGGTTGATCCATTTCAGGGCGGCGTTACCCTTGTTTATGCCGGCGTTCTTGATCTCGATGACCTTGTTTCCCTCGAGGACGCCGATGCCGAGATTGGCGGTGAAATGGAGTATCTCCTCCTTCAGCTCGCGGGCCCTGTTGGCGGCCAGTCCGGGCTCGGCCTTGCGAAAATGCCAGGCGAGGGAAAAATCCTTTTCCTCCACGATGGATCCCGGTGTCCTGTCACGGTATCGCTCGAGAACCGGGCGGATCTCGTCCTTCCAATAGTTCGCCAGGGGCTCGATGAGTTCCCAGTCACCGCCTTTTTCCCTGATCCAGACACCGTGCTCCGCCACGAGACTGATGTTGAAATGCTTGAACCAGGTGCCAAGGGTTACCTTGTCCCTGCCGCTGATGATGAGCAGGTGGTTTTTCTCATCCTCGCTCAGACTGATGAGGAGCCTGAGTATCTCCTTGTCGGGGATGGCGTCTTCCGGACGTTTTTCGAAGGACCGGAGTGTGCCGTCATAGTCGAGCAGGATGAGACGTTTTTCACTGTCTGCATAGGCGTCGACGATCTTCTTTCTCGTGGAGGCCGTGAGCTTGCGGGACAAGAGCACGCGTTCGTGCTCCTTGACTTTCATAAGGCTCTTCATGAAGTCGTCGGCCCACATTTTGACATTGTAGCGTTTGAGGCGCTCCTGCATGACGTGATTGCGCTTCTTCTGTTCCTCTGCGGGCATTTCCAGGGCGGCCACGATGGCTTCTGCAACACGCTCGCGGTTGTTGGGATTGACGATGAGGGCCTCGCTGAACTCCTTCGTGGCGCCGGCCATCTCGCTGAGGATGAGCACGCCTTCCTTCTCGTTCTTGGCCGCGACGTATTCCTTCGCGATCAGGTTCATGCCGTCGCGCAGAGGCGTCACGAGGCAAATGTCCGCCAGATTGTACAGGGCGGTGAGCTGCTCGAAATTGAGGAAATTGTACATGTACCAGACCGGCATCCAGCCCAGGGTGCCGTGCTTGCCGTTGACCCTTCCCACGAGCTCATCCAGGTCCTTCTTGAGCTGGAGATAATGCTCGACCTTCGTGCGAGAGGGCACCGCGACGAGCACGAGGACAACCTTTTTCCTGTACTGCGGGTTGGCGTCGAGAAAGTGGTCATAGGACTCGATACGGTCGAGGATACCCTTGGTGTAGTCGAGCCGGTCGACGGAAAGAATGACCTTTTGCTCCCCGAGCTTGTCACGGCTCTTGTCGATTTCCACCTTGACACCGGGCTTTTCGACGGCGCCTGCGAACTTGTCGAAATCGATCCCCATGGGGAAGGTGTCCGCCTTGACGATCCGGCTGCCCATCTGGATCTGCCCGAACGAGTGCTCGAGGCCCAGACGGTTGCGGAGACTGCTGAGAAAATGACGGGCGTAATCGTATATGTGGAATCCCACGAGATCGGCGCCCAGAAGACCTTCGAGAATCTCCCGCCGCCAGGGCAGCAGGCGGAACACCTCGAACGACGGGAACGGTATATGCAGAAAGAAACCGATGGTGAGCTCCGGCATCTTCTCGCGGAGCATCTGCGGCAGGAGCATCAGGTGATAATCGTGGACCCAGACGATATCGTCCGGTTTCGCCTCCTCAAGGACCGCCCTGCAGAATTTGCGGTTGACCTTTTCGTAGACCTTCCACTGTTCCTTGTCATAGATGGCATACTGGGTGAAATAATGAAACAGCGGCCAGATGGTCCGGTTGGAAAAACCGGAATAATAGCTGTCGATTTCAGACTGGCTCAGATGCACCGGAATGAAATTGTTTTCTGCAAGTTCGTCCCCGATGCGATTCTTGTCGGCGGCGCTGAGCCTGCCGAGAGGCACCCCGGGCCATCCGAACCATTTGCCTTCATAGGCCCCCTGAAACAACGATCCCAGACCGGTCGCCAGGCCTCCGGCGCTGGGCTTGAAACTCATGGATTTTCCTTTTTTGACAACACTCACAGGAAGCCTGTTTGAAACAACAAGCAATCTGCTCATCCCACACCTCCCATATTATGGCAAATAATCAGCACTATACAATATGTAATTCGCGTAAAAATAACTTACTATAATATATGCATTGTATTCTGAAAAAGCAAATTAGCAAAATATTAAACCATATGAAAAACAGCGCACATCTTTCGGGGCGCCGCCGGATGAGCTCTCCCGCGAAGCCGTTACGATACTTGACACCACATCGAAAAAAACCTTCGCGGAAATAAAGATTTCAAAAAAACATGTACATGGCGGGCATCCTTTTATTATTATTACACGAGGAACCCTGTCAATTCTTGAAGGCACATGCCACGCATATTTCACCATGGAAAGGAGCTCATCGATGACGGTCAAGCGTATCGCGTTCATTGCCACGCTGCTGCTCTTGCTCGCCGCCTCCCACGCCGCCGCCCAGGATGACGGGTGGTACACCGAAGGGGATTTCGAACCCTTGAAACGCATCGAGATCACCCTGCGCAACCCGCTGACCGTCGAGTGGAAGGATTGCCCGGTGGTCATCGAGCGCGCCCAGCTTCCGATGCAGAACATCCCCCAGCGCTACATCACCGTGGTCGATCCCTCGATGGAAGGCAATCCCGCCCCGACCCAGGAGGAACTCGAGCGCTTCAGCGGCTATCTCATCCGCAAGGAGGATTACGGCCACTATATCGAATACCAGATGGACGACCTGGACAAGGACGGTCTCTGGGACGAGATATTCTTCCTCACCGATCTGGGTCCCCGTGAAGAGAAGACCATGTATCTCTATATCGGAAAGGCGGAGCGCGGTCTCTACATACACAAGACCCACGCAGGCATCGGGTATTACGGCCGCCACATGGTCCCCTTCTGGGAGGCGGAATACGTGGGCTGGAAACTCTGGTTCCCCACCAGTGTCGACCTCCACGGCAAGCGCGAACCCATGCTCACCGCCTATCCGGAATACCAGCTGAACCTCTCCGGCTACTACATGCCCTACGAGTACGGCACCGATATCATGACCGTATCCACCACCTTCGGCAACGGCGGCATCGGCCTGGCCGAGATC
>CAYNWJ010000325.1:0-5282 GCA_964400815.1 uncultured bacterium | reverse complement strand
AATACCTATAGCAGCCGAATCTTATTTCCCTTCATTTTCTCGGTCCGTACACCGTCTTCTCCCTCCCCCGCTCCAGCGCTCCCAGATCGGGCGCCGCGCCGGTGAAACCGTCGTTGACTGTCGGGAGGACACACCCGGCGTCCACGGCGGCGCTTCCGGCTTTCAGGCTGAAATCCATGTCCGATGGATCGTACAGCCGGGTGGGGTCGGCGGGATCGGGCTTGATCACCCGCTCGAAGATGTCGTAGTCAACCTCGACGCCGTGTTCTTCCTGCCCGGAGCCGTTCCGGAATGCATCAAGATCGGCACAGACCTCGTGTGGCGTCCGCTGGAATTCTCCGCTGAAGTCCCGGAGCACGTCTTCCGCCGGCATGAGCCACAGGAAGTTGCCGTCACCGGCCGTGCGGTTGGGACGGTAGCCGTTGTGATCGAAGGCGGTGTACGATGTGAAGGTCCTGACACGGAGGATGGGGCGGTCCGGATGGTCCGCGCCGAGGAAGAGATTGTTGCGTACATCGGCGTTGGAGAAGGGCTGTCCGCCCGACTGCCATTCGGTGATGAAGGTGTTGTGGTAGACCAGCAGGCCCGCGGGATGGTTGTTGAACTTGAGGGCCCCGCCCTGGAAGACGTGGTGAACGATGTTCCGTATGAAGTATACGGGGCCGCCATAGACCGGCTGGGCGCTGAGACCGTGATGGGCGATGTTCACGCAGCGGTTCTCCCAGACACGGATGTTGAACTCGCCGCCGTCGGACTCGATGCCGTCGTCGGTGGCGAGAAAGATGTCGTTGTTGTGAATGTCCACGGCGACGCATTTTTTGTCGCGGGGGACCTCGGGATCGCCGTGCATGTTGATGTCCACGCCGTCGTGGAAGTATTTGATCGTATTGTGACAGATGACATGCCCGGCGCCGTAGACCTTCACGCCCACGAATGACGAAACGTCCGACAGCTTCCCGTATTTTCCCCACACACGCCGGTTCCAGCCGGTGAGCCGGGTGGGGTCCTCCCGGCCGATCATGACGTTGTCGGCGATATAGAAATTCCGCGAGCCCTCGTATTCTGTGAACACTCCGACGCCCACATCCTCGAACCGGCAGTTCCTGACCACCAGCCCGGAGCACCCGCCGACACCCTTCACGCCGGCATAGAAGGCGATGTCGGTGTTGCGGACAGTGAAACCCTCGAAATACATGTGATCCGCGGCCATGACATCGAAGAGCCGGTAAGCCCCGTCACCGTCGAAGATCACCTCGCCGTCGCCCGCCGCCTTCACGACGATGGGACGGTCCGGTTCGCCGTCCTTCGTAAAAACATAGGTCCCGTGAAATGTCAGGCCGAGGGGATTGGAATAGCTCATGCGGTCGGTCTTGTAGAGGCCGGCGTGCACGAGGATGATGTCGCCGGGTTCGACACGCGGTTTCGCGGCCAGGCCCCAGTCATCGCCGCCGGGACCGAAATAGGCGCGCTTGACGCCGGTGGAGGCGGGTTCCCCGCGTGTTCCCTCATAGCCGGGAGGATAGACATGGAACACCCTGCCGCCTTCCGGAACGCGCGGCTCTTCACGCGTCGTCACCGTTACCGTCTTCCCGCCATCGCCCAGGACCCCGTCGGGATCCTCGAGCACGAACCGGCATTCGTACGCACTCCCCGGTTCGAGTCCCAGGATGCTCCCGGCGAACAGGTGCGGCGTCTCGTAGTCGAGAAAATCCGATATGCGCTCACCGCCCACGCGGAGCAGGGGCAGCGCCTCGCGCCAGGATGGTTCGCCGCGCTTGCGGTATGTGACGGCAACCGTGGCGTTGCGGTTGTCGTCACCGCGGAGAATGCGCCACTCGAAGCCGAGACAGTTGAGGGTGGGCGGCTCGATCACGAACCGTCCCGGAACGACGGCATCCTGCGCCGCGGCCGGCGAAACGGACGCCGACAGGATGAAAACGAGAATGAGGGCACGGACAGTTTTCTGCGCGGACGCTGTCATGATTGATTCTCCGGGATTGGCGGTCGGACGGGTCAGGTGTCGGACGGAAGGTTCGGGTACCAGGTGAAGGCCAGCACCACGGTGGCGGCGACAGCGGTCAGGAGACAGACTGCCGCCCTGCCGTGCCAGTGGCCGGTCAGGTACATGGGAAAAAGATAATAGCCGGTGATGGCGATCATGGCCACGATGGTGTTCAGGATCATGAGCGGAGCACGCTCGGAAGGGCGGGAGAGCTCATCTTCGGTGAGGCCGCAGCGTTCGCGGACGGGTTTCCACATGCCGAAGGGGCGGACCGTGGTATAGAACATGGTCAGAATGTGGGCGGCCACGGGGCGGGTGGTCAGGGAAACGATCACGCTGGCCGCCAGGGACGCCGCGACGATGGGGGGAAAGATCACATACATGGGCGCGTCGGGAGTCACGAGGGCGAGGATGGAAAGCAGAATGCCCGCCAGTGTCCCGGCCGCATAGCCCCAGCCGGTCATGCGCCACCAGTACCACCTGAGAACGTTCGGCATGATGACGCCGGCGCCGAGGGCCATCATGATCCAGTTCCAGATCTGGGCGATCGAACGGGCCTGGAACCCGACAAGAATGCCGACGATCACCACCCCAACGGTGGCGATGCGGCTGTAGAGAACGAGGTCACGCTGGTTCGGCACGCCCGACATGAAGGGCTGGATGAAGTCACGGACGACGAACGACGCCGCGCTGTTGACCGTTGCGGCGAAGGTGGACATGAACGCGGCGAGAAGACCGGCGATCACGATGCCCCGGAGGCCTCCAGGAAGGAACTCCCTGAGCACGATGGGCATGGCCTGCTCGGGATCGGATATGTCCGCGATGCCGGCGATGGCGAGGAGGGCGATGCCCGCGCACATCCCCCACCGAACGATGAGAAAGAAGCTCCACGCGGCCCCCACCTTCGATGCGTCGCGGGGGTTGCGGGAGGCCAGGAAGAATTGGAAATCGTACATCTGCGCAGGCCCGCCGGCATTGAGGAAGAGCCCCTTGAGCACCCACACGATCACCAGCGCGCCGAAAAGTTCGTACCCCGCGTGCCCGGTTCCGGCAAGTTCGTCGAGACGCCACACGGGAGTCACCGATGTCCAGCCGGCGGGAACCTTGGCGGCTATGAGGGACGGCGTCAGCTTCACATAGGACACCGCGGCGATGAGAATACCCGCGAAAGTGAGGATGAGGGTCTGAATGACCTGGGTGATGACCACGCTGTAGAGACCGCCCAGGATGACATAGAGGGTGGTCACGGATATGACGATCACGGCGCTCGTGGCGGGCGAAAGCGGGATATAGACGGCGGCGAACTTGCCGATCCCCTGGAAGGCGTACCCCACGAAGCTGGTGAGGGTGATGACCGCCATCAGGGCATACGCCGTGCGCGCCACCCTGCCGCCCGTGTCCGTTCCGAACCGGGTCACCATCCATTCGGCGGCGGTCATGACATTGGACCGGCGCACCCACTTGCCCATGTACGCCATGAAGAAGGCCCCCATCATGAAGCCCCACATCCAGTGTATCCACATGGAGCGCATGCCGAGGACGAAGAGGAGCGACACGATCCACATGGTGCCGGTGATGTCGAAGGTGGACACCGACCCCGACATGGCGAGCGCCAGCCAGTGCATGCTCTTGCCGCCGAGAAAATAGGACTCCAGGTCCGCCGAGGCCCGCCTGTGATACCAGAACCCCAGACCGATGACCAGGACGAAATAGGCGGCGATGACGATGATGTCGAGAAGACCCATGGCGGCCGTCCACAGCGTGCAGCAACATTGAACATGGTGAACATGGAATATTGGATAAGAATACACCGTGAACAGCTCATAATCAAGGTATTTCCTTGTTTTACGAGCGCCTGTAACGTATTTTTAGCGGGTGACGGACGCCACGGTCGAACGGCCGCAGACAGGGAAAGGATTGATGCCGTGCCGCAAATGAGACGAAGCAGGGTGCTGGAAAAACTGCGGGCCGGAAAGGTCGCCAGCAGTTTCAAACTGAACTTCTCCGACGGCCGCGTGGCGGAGATCGCCGCCATGCTCGGCTTCGACTGCATCTGGGTCTGCATGGAGCATGTGGGCACCGGCTGGGATGTGGTGGAGAAGCAGATATGGGCCGCCAAATGCCACGACACCGACATCATGGTGCGGGTCGCCCGGGGGTCCTACAGCGACTATATCAGGCCCCTCGAGCTGGATGCCGCGGGGATCATGGTCCCCCACCTGATGAGCCTGGAGGATGCGAAGCATGTCGTCCGGACCACACGATTCCACCCCGTCGGCAGGCGGCCCCTCGACAGCGGGAACGCCGACGGCTCCTATGCCATGCTGTCATATGACGACTATCTGAAATCCGCCAACGACCAGCGCTTCGTCGTCGTTCAGATCGAGGACCCGGAACCCATGGACGAGCTGGACGAAATCGCCGCGGTCGATGGCATCGACATGCTCTTTTTCGGGCCGGGTGATTTCAGCCACGGCATCGGCGCGCCGGGAAAATGGGACGATCCGCGCATTTCAGAGGCGCGCCGCACGGTCGTGGAAACCGCCCTCAGGCACGGGAAGTTCGCGGGCACGGTTGGCAGCGCCGACAACCTCGCCGAGCTGGTGGACATGGGCTACCGGTTCATCAATATCGGCGCCGATGTGCTGGCGCTCGCAGAATACTGCGAACGCATCGTCCGGGCCTTCGAATCGGTCTGACCGGACCCGGCCGCCGCTTCACGATCACACCTTCCACGAATCGAATCACCGGAGAACCACATGGATACATCCTTCAGGGACCGCACGGACAACCGTGAACTGCGCATCGGGATCATCGGCCTGGGCTATGTGGGCCTGCCTCTCGTCATGGCGTTCATCAGAAAAGGATTTCCGGTCATCGGCTTCGACATCGACGATTCGAAGATCGAAATGCTCACGGCCGGGACCTCCTATCTCAAGCACATCCCCGAAAGCGCGATCGTGGAACTGCGCGACAGCGGCGCCTTCGAACCGACCACGGATTTCACCCGCATCGGCGAGACCGACGCTGTCATCATCTGCGTTCCCACGCCCCTGACCGATCACAGGGAGCCCGATCTCCGCTTCATCGTCTCCACGGCGGAAACGGTGAGCCGGCACCTGAAACAAGGACAGCTCGTCACCCTCGAATCCACCACCTATCCCGGCACCACCGACGAAGTGCTCAGGCCCATCCTGGAAAAAAGCGGCCTTACTGCGGGGAAGGATTTCTTCCTGGCCTATTCTCCGGAACGGGAGGACCCGGGCAATGCGCACTATTC
>CAYNWJ010000324.1:2127-5309 GCA_964400815.1 uncultured bacterium | reverse complement strand
TGACAGGGGAGGCAGGTACGGCAAACGTCTGCGGCACATGGGTCCCCCTGTGAGGGGGACGAGGACGAAGTCCGGAGTGGGTTATCATGAAGAAAACAATGTGCTTGTTCAACTGGATAAACGGTAAAAAAAGGGAGTGAGACATGAGACACACCAACAGGCGTGATTTTCTCAAACAGGCGGCGGCCGGTGGTGCGGCGGCGGGAACGGGAATGGCCGCGCTCGGATCAGCGCCCCGGCGCATCGTGGCCGAGACCGGTCCCTTCCACCGTGTCGTGTACCGGGAATTCGGCTCCACGGGATGCAAGGTCAGCGAACTCGGCTTCGGCACCATGAACACCAGGGACACCGATCTCATCCATGCGGCAATCGATTCGGGCATAAATTACATCGATACCGCCCATGTCTACATGAACGGTGCGAACGAGGAGCTTGTCGGCAGGGTCATGGAGACGAAGCGCGACAAGGTCTTTCTCGTGACGAAAGTGGGACTGAACAAGAATTTCGATGATGTGCCGCGGGAAATCGAAACCTCCCTCAGGCGTCTGCGGACGGACCATGTCGATCTCCTGATTTTCCACAAAACCGACGATCCTGACGAAATTCTGAACGACGACATCATGAAGCTTTTCGATGACGCGCGCCGTAAGGGACAGACACGGTTCGTGGGCTATTCGACCCACAATTTCGGGACGGAGGTCTTCGACGCGGGAATCAAGAGCGAATTCTGGGAGGCGGTCCTGACCGGATACAACTATTTCACCCCGCCATCGGTCAAGCAGTCGATACAAAAGGTCCGCGAGTCCGGTATGGCGGTCATCGGCATGAAGAACCTCATCACCATGACCTGGCCTCCCGAAACGCGCAAACCCCTCGAGGACATCCGCGGGGACAAGAGCGCGTCCACCCCCCAGCAGGCCCTGATCAAGTGGGTGCT
This sequence comes from uncultured bacterium, assembly GCA_964400815.1. Taxonomy (GTDB): domain Bacteria; phylum Latescibacterota; class Latescibacteria; order Latescibacterales; family Latescibacteraceae. The sequence goes on along the minus strand of CAYNWJ010000324.1, from coordinate 4,372 downwards.
CGAGGACCCCTATGTTGACACCACCATCCCCGGCATGACCTCGTTCGAACATCTCACGGACGATCTCTCGGTGATGGGCATGAAGCTCTCGCAATCCGACCGCAGGACCCTCAGGAAGTACGGCGAGGCGGCATCCCCCCGGTATTGCCGCGGTGTGGTGGGGTGCGACGGCTGCGAGGGGCAGTGCCCGTTCGGCGTGCGCGTGCGCGAGCTGAACAGGTGCGTGATGTATGCCCGCGGATATGGAAACATCGGCCTGGCCCATGAGAATTACCGCGCGCTCCCGTCCTCCGACCGGGTCGACGTGTGCGGCGATTGCGAGGAATGCGCGGTCACATGCGTCAACGGCCTTAACCTGACGGAAACGGTCAACGAGGCGAAACGTCTCTTCGGATGATTCAGTGCATGACAGAGGGCATCGACATCCATGCGCCGCTTGTGCGGGGCGGGACGGAAGACGCCGCACGCGCTGCTGTCCTTTCGTTCCTGCTGTGTGTGACGCTTCTGGTTTTCCTGTCCGGGTGCGGTGAAAAGGTGACGCCGGAGAACGAGGCAGACACACCCGCGAACCATTATGCGGCCGGCATGCACAAGCTCGATGACGGCGATGCGGAGGGTGCGGAGAAGGAGTTCAGGCGTGCCCTGGCATTGGATGACGACGCTCCCTGCGGCCACACGGGCCTGGCATTTCTGGCGCTTGCCGGGAAGGACTACGGCGAAGCGCTCAAATGCGCCCGGAAGGCCCTGAAATGCGACGGTGACTTTCCCGACGCCCACATCGCGCTTGGCTATACCCTGACGGTCCGCAAGCACGGTGACTGGTTCGCCGGGGCGGAGGCGGCGCTGCTCGAAGCGCTGGAGCTCGATCCCGGAAACCAGCGCGGCCTCTTCTGCACGGGCGAATGCTATCTCAAGGAGGGCCGCTATGACGACGCCCTCGGCTATTATGGACAGGCGGCCGATCTCGATGGGCCGTTCACGCGTCGCGCGGAAAGCCGGCTCGAACTCGTTTCGAAGGTGAGGGACGATCCACCGCGCCCAGGTGTGTCATGGACGCTCATTCTCGAGGAGACGCTCGACCGGGCCGGTCTCTGCGTTCTCCTGGCCGAGGAGTTCGACATTCTCGCGGTTCTGGAGGCGTGGGCGGGGGGCGGTGATGCCGTAGATCAGCCGTCGGATACGGGGCGGAATCGCTGGCGTCGGTGGATCGGCGAGGTCCTTCCCCTCGGGCTCCAGGGGCTTTCCGTGCTGCCGGACGGGCGATTCTACCCCGGCCGCGCGCTCACGCGGGCGCAGTGCGCGGAGATCTGCCAGGACATCATCATCCGATACACCGGTGAGAGCAGCCTCTCATCGCGCTATTCCGACGGACCGTCACCTTTTCATGACCTGCGGGACGATTTCTATGCATACAACGCCATACGATTGTGTGTTGAATTGGCCGTACTCGAACCCCGTGAGGACGGACGGTTCGACGCTCGCGGGACCGTGAGCGGACTGGATGCTTTGGAAATGCTGAGAAACCTCGACCGGGCGCTCGACGCACATCGATGACACTTCATACGCCACCTGCGGCGAGGCGGAATAATGGCGATACGGATAATCTCTGTCAGCAAAGGCTCCCAGGCCGACGAGCGGGGGATACGCTCCGGCGACAGGATCGTGGCGGTGAACGGGCACATGGCCCGCGACCCCATCGACCTGATGTTCCACGCGGCGGATGACGATCTGGTTACCCTGACCCTGCACCGGGGGTCCTACGAGTTCAAGGTCGGGCTCGAGGGAGAGGAGGAATTCGGCATCGAGCTCGAACCCCTCGATGTTTCACGGTGCGGCAACGACTGCCTGTTCTGTTTCATCGACCAGAATCCGCCGGGCATGCGCAAAGAGATCTATGTCAAGGACGAGGACTACCGGCTTTCCTTCCTGTACGGTTCCTATATCACCCTCAGCGACATATCCCACGACGAATTGCAGCGGATCATTTCCCAGCGCCTGTCACCCCTGTACGTCTCAGTTCACGCCACCGCGAAGGACGTCCGCCTCCGGCTACTCGGCCGGAAGAAGGACGACCGGCTCATGGAAAACATGGATGCCCTGCTCCGCGCCGGCATAAAGCTGCACTGCCAGATCGTGGTGTGCCCGGGCATCAACGACGGCGTGGTGCTCGAACGGACCATCAACGAACTCGCCCGGCGTGTTCCGGGTGTTCTGTCGCTGGCCGTGGTTCCCGTCGGGCTGACAC
>CAYNWJ010000324.1:0-2117 GCA_964400815.1 uncultured bacterium | reverse complement strand
GACACGCCACCGGGAGAACCTGCCCGCACTCAGGCCCGTGGACGGCGAAGAGGCGCGTGACGTCATCGGACGTGTAACCCCCCTTCACGACAGGTTCCGCCGGGAAAGCGGTCGCGGGTTCGTGTATTGCGCCGACGAGTTCTATCTCCGCGCCGGGCTGGACATCCCCGGCGAGCGATACTACGACGGCTTTCCACAGTACGAAAACGGCGTCGGGATGGTCCGCCGCTTCATGGATGACTCCGGCAGCGCCGTTGATCGTCTCGCACGGGGAACGACACGGCGCGGATCTTTCGTCCTTGTGACCGGCGTCTCCATGGGGCCGTTCATACGGGACTTCGCCGGGAGGATTTCCGCCGTGGACGGCATCGATGCCCGCGCGGTCAGTGTGGTGAACGACTTCTACGGATCCTCGATCACCGTATCCGGCCTGCTTGCTGGCGAGGACATCATCCGGGCCCTCGACGGCGTCAGGGAGGAGGAAACGGTCGTTCTGCCGCCCAACTGTCTGAACACCGACGGTCTCACGCTCGATGACATGCGTCCGGAGGACATCGCCGAAGCAGTGGGCGCGAAGGTCGTCGTCGGCGCATACGATCCGGCGGAGGTGTTCCTGTAACCCCCCGATGTCCTGCCTTCCAGCCTGCCCGGCACCTGCTCCCCTTTCCGTTTCGTGTTTTTTTTCATTCCGGCGATTTTTCATGAAAAAAGTGCTTGACACTGATACTACGCATGCGTATTATATGCCTGTGAAGACATGAAAGGATTGCCATGAGCCTGTATGATGAACTCGGATTGAAAAAACCATTGAAACACCGCGGACAGGAAACGCTGCTCAATATCATCGCCACGGCGGCGCGTCTGATGGGCGAGGCGCAGGACCTGCTCCGGCCGTACAACATCACCGAATCGCAGCTCAATGTTCTCATGATGCTCAAGTTCCAGACCGATGACGGGACCCTCAACCAGACTGAACTGGGGAACATGCTCTTCGTCAAGCGCTCCGGCGTCACCGGCCTCGTCGACCGCATGGAAAAGGCCGGGCTGGTGCAGCGAAGCTCCGACAGGAGCGACCGGCGGGTCAATCTGGTGAGCATGACCGAAGAGGGACGGAAGCTCTTGGCCCGTGTCGAGGGTGTCTATTTCACACGGATCGAGGAAATAGCCTCGGCGCTGAACGGGCAGGAGCAGGAACGGCTTTCGCGCATGCTCGAGCGCATCAGGGACAATCTTGACAATACGGACTGATCGAACATAGGCCGGATACCACACGAAAGGGAGAGGGGAAATGTTTTTCACTTATGGTTCGCAAGCGCACAATGCGCTGACAAACAACAGGACGAAGTGTGGAAGGGAGGAAATCATGAGGCGCATCACAGCGATCGTCTGCGCCGTCCTGCTGACGGCGGGTTCGGCGTACGGGCAGGAAACCCTCTTCTCGACGAGGGAGGACCGTGAAGGGTATGTTGATGTCCCCATAAACGTTTCATTCGTTCCGGGGGTGAGCGCCGGGGATTTCGTTTCGCATGGCCGCAGGGTCACCAATCACCTGTCACTCAACATCCTCGGCGGGCGCGCCGCCAGTCTCAGGGGACTCGAGGTCGGTTCCATCCTCGGCTGGTACGACGAGGATGTGCGGGGCATCCAGTACAACGCCATCGTGAACATCGTGGGCGGTTCGGTGCGGGGCATCCAGGGTACCCATGTGGTCAACAAGGTAGACGGAGGTTTCACGGGCGTCCAGTACACGGGATGTGTGAGCATCGTCGGCGGAGCTTTCCGGGGGCTCCAGTGGGGCGGCATCGTCAACCGCGTCCGCGGCGATTTCACCGGTGTGCAGGGAACGGGCATTCTCAATCTCGTGCATGACGACGTTTCGGGCCTTCAGTGGTCGGGTATCGTGAACCGTCTCGAGGGAGGGTTCAGGGGGCTCCAGGCGGCAGGCATCACCAATGTCACCGACGGCCCTGTCGAGGGCGCCCAGTTCGCCGGTATCGTGAATATCGCCAATACGGTCAGGGGGCTTCAGGCGTCCGGCCTCATCAATGTGGCCGACAGGGTCGAGAGCGGCGTGCAACTGGGCCTTATCAATGTGGCGGGAGCGCACGACGGCGTTC
>CAYNWJ010000323.1:0-5311 GCA_964400815.1 uncultured bacterium | reverse complement strand
CTTTGACCACACAGTCAATATCCTCCGCCGTGGAACCGTTCAGGTGAAAATGGGGCGACCGTGCCGCCTCGTCCTCCGTCAGCGTATGAAACGCCAGACGACGCGGATGGTTCGCACATCCCCCGATCTCCATGAAAACCCGCTTGACCACGGCGTGGGTCACCAGATGGTCGTGGAAGCCGCTGATACCGTGCACCGGGTAGGTCAGCACAACGTCCGGTCTCAGCCGTTCGATTTCATCGCGGACCGCGGCCTCGATATCACGGGGGTCCATCTCCTTGAGCCCGCTGTCGGGAAGGTCGAGGACGTTTATCCCGGAGAGATCGAGGGTGCGCTCCACCTCGAGCATCTCGCGGTAACGTATCTCACCCATCTCCGCGATGGATTTTCCGAGTCGGTGACGCTGTTTCGTCGCCCCGCCCCGTGTCAGTGTGAGCAGATGGACCGCATGTCCCTCGCGGCGCTGTTTCGCCATGACGTGCGCCGGTCCGAAGGACTCGTCATCGGGATGAGGATAGATATAGAGGATGATCACAGGAAGCCTCCGGAAGAGTATCGCCATGGGGAACGGTGAGAGAGAAAACGGTTGAATACCTCCTGTAATCTACCTATGTTACGGTATCCTGGCAAGGATTTTGGCTGCGCACCGGTGCCGACATCACGGTACGGCCCATAGTGGTACTGTTATTGCATTTCTCAAGGAGCGGACATGAACATACCCGAAACCATAGAAACCCCCGAACAGCTCGACGAGGTGATAACCCGGCCCCGGGAAGAAACCGTGGACATGATGAAACGTCTCGAGGGCGACATCATGATCCTCGGCATCGGCGGCAAGATGGGCCCCACCATCGGTGAGATGGCCGTGCGCGCCGCACAGGCCGCCGGCGTCAGTAAAACCGTGTATGGCGTCTCGCGGTTCTCGGACCCGTCGCTCCCGGCCGCTTTGGAGGCGCGGGGCGTCACCTGCATCCCCTGCGACCTTCTCGAGCCGGACGGTATCGAAAAACTTCCGAAGGCGGAAAACATCATATTCATGGCCGGACGCAAATTCGGTCAGGTGGGGAGCGACCATCTGACCTGGGCGCTCAATACGGTCGTTCCGGCGAACGTGGCCCGCGCCTTCACCGACGCTCGTATCGTGGTCTTCTCCACGGGAAGCATCTATGATTTCAGACCCGTAACCTCTTCCGGTTCATCAGAGACCGATACGTTCTCGAGCATCGGGGAATACGCCAACTCCTGCCTGGGCCGGGAGCGCATCTTCGAATACTATTCGCGGAAAGGCGGATCGAAGGTGCTCCAGTTCCGGCTGTTCTATGCCATCGATCTGCGGTACGGCGTCTTGCTGGAGGTGGGTCGGCGCGTCTTCGCGGGAGAGCCCGTCAACCTGGACATGGGCTACGCCAATGTGATCTGGCAGGGGGACGCCGCCGACTACGCCATCAGGTGCCTGGAACTGGCGGCCAGCCCGCCGGAAATACTCAACGTGACCGGCGAACGTGTCAGAATCAGGGACGCCGCCCTGAAATTCGGGAAACTCTTCGGAAAGGAGCCCCGGTTCGAGGGCTCCGAGGCCCCGACCGCACTGCTCGCCGACATCTCGAAGATGGAGCGCCTTCTCGGCAGACCGCCCACACCACCGGACACCATGATACGCTGGCTTGCAGGCTGGATCGAACGGGGAGGGACGACACTCGACAAGCCGACACACTACGAAACCCGGGACGGCCGCTTCCTCGACGAGTGATACTGTGCTGCGGTCGATCTCTCGAACCACGGCATTCATCAACGTGGACGACACCAACGGAAAGGACACCATCCATGGATCCCCTCGGACTCGGCATCATCGGCCTGCATCACCAGCACCCCCGCTGGTATCATCCCCTGTGGGAGCATCTCGATGAATTCACACCCAGAGCCATCGCCGAGGAGGACGGGGACTTTCTCGCGTCCCAGAAAGATTTCTACGGGCTCGACGCCGTGACGGATTACCATGAACTGCTGGCGCGTGACGACATCGACGTGGTCATAATCTTCCTTCCCCACTCGCGGATGCCCGAAGCAGTCGAAGCCGCTGCGCGGGCCGGAAAGCACGTGATCGTGGAGAAACCCTGCGCCGCAAACCTGGCGGGTATGGAGAAGATCGCGGAAACAGCCCGCACCCATCCGGAGGTGGTCATCAGCGCCCCCTATGTCTGGCGTACCCACCCGGTGAGCGAACGTCTGCACAATGCCGTCAATGACGGGCTTCTCGGCGATATCACGGCGGTGGAGGGACGGCTCAACGCGGGCGGACCGCATCGCTATATCCGCGACAACTGTCCCTGGGTGCTCCTGAGGGAGGAGGGCGGCGGGCCCATGTGGAACCTGGGCGTCCACTGGATCGACTATTTCCGCTGGATCACCGGCGCGGAGATTACGGCGGTGAGCGGCGCAGTCTCGGGTCCCGACGGCCCGCCCGAGCGCACCATCGAGGACAATGCCCAGGCGGTGCTGACCTTCGACAACGGCGCCGTTGGCATTCTCGACATAAGCTACAGCCTGCCCGACGCCTATCCCGGCTCCCGTGACATCGCCGTGGCCCTGCGCGGCACGAAGGGGACGGCGTCGTGGATACCGGCCTGGGAGGGAAATCTCGATCAATACCTGCTTGTGGGGGATCAGAACGGTTCCGGGAAACAGACCGCGAAACGCATGAAGATTCAGAGCAGGGACATACCCGGGTACGGCGGCCAGATGGCCTGGCAATGGCTCAAGGAGTTCGCCATGGCGACCCTCATCGGCGGCGAACCGCATGTGACCGTGGACGACATGCTCGCGGCCGTGCGGGTTGCCGATGCTTTCTACCGTTCGGTGGAAAGCGGGAGGCGGGAGGACGTGGAGTCCTCCGGCGCCTGATTCGCTCAGGTATGGTCTGATGCACGTCCCGTGAGATCTCGCAGCGTATTCAAGGTCACCATCACCCGCGGGGGATCGCCCAGCTCCGGCACCACCATGTCGGCCTCCGCGAAGTCCTCGGTCTCCGTGTAGCCGTTGGTGGTGACGATGCAGTGCATGCCCGCGCCCTTCGCAGCAAGAAGACCGTTCCGGCTGTCCTCGATCACCACGCACTCGGATGGGGCGAGGGCCAAACGCTCGATGGCGAGCTCGTATATTTCCGGGTCGGGTTTCTTTCGTGAGACCACATCCCCCGCGAGGATGGCGTCGAATCGTTGCTTCCGTCCCGCACCGAGGATGTTCTCCACGATCGAATTGACCGCGCGCTCGTTGGAGGTGGAGCAGACCGCCAGCCTGAGCCCCTCCCCGGCCGCCTCGTCGAAGAGCCGCGCCACGCCGGGCCTGATTGCCAGTTCACCGCTCTCCACGATGTTCATGTAGGCGTCGGTCTTGATACGGTGCAGTTCCCGTATGAAGGCGTCCCGGTCATCCACATCCTCCGGCCAGCCGTTCTCCCCGAAATAGTGCCGCATCCGCTCCTTGCCGCCGGCGACCTTCAGCAGATCGCCGTACAGTTCGGTGTCCCATTCGATAGCGAGCCCCTTCACGCGGAAGGCCCGGTTGAAGGCCACACGGTGTCCGTCGCGCTCGGTGTCCACCAGAACACCGTCGCAGTCGAATATCAGTGCCTTGAGCATCATGTCTCCTCGTTGTTGTGCCGGTTCGCTTCAATGGCGGTTTTCACCTGGAGGGCGTGCCGCGCAGTTCATGCGCCCGCTTTCCCCTCACCGCCGAAGAGCCGGATATTCCCGCTCACCGCCGTCTTGAGCGTATCGAGCTGGGCGCCCAGGTTCTTCAGGGGATTGTACTCGTCGGGACGCGCCGCGAAATAGTCCGTGAACGAGTCGATGTGGGCGTGCTTGAGCTGCGTGGAGATGTTGACTTTGGCGCATCCCAGTGAGATACAGCGCGAGAACACCTCTTCCGAAAGTCCCGTGCCGCCGTGCAGCGCCAGGGGAACACCGGTTGACTCCGCGATCGTTTGCAAACGGTCGAAGGCGATTTTCGGTTCCCCCCTGTAGACTCCGTGCGCCGTGCCGATGGCGGGGGCGAAACAGTCCAGGGGTATCTCCCGGCAGAAACGTTCCGCCTGATCAGGATCGGCAAGACGGGCATCCCCGTCCTCCACGCTGATGTCATCCTCCACCCCGCCGATGGCCCCGAGCTCGGCCTCCACGCTCACATTGCGGGGCCGCGCCATGTCCGTCACCGAACGGCTGAGGAGAAGGTTCTCCTCGAAGGGCCTGTCGGAGGCGTCGATCATGACCGATGTCCAGCCCGCCTCGATACAACCGGCGATATAGTCCACATCCCGGCAGTGGTCGAGATGGAGGGCGACGGGTACTGAGACGCAGCCCGCCAGCTCGCGCATCCAGGCAACGATCGTCCCGCGGCCCCAGAACTTCACCGTCTTGACCGAGGTCTGCACGATCACCGGGGACGCGAGTTCCTCCGCGCTTTCCACCACCGCCTTCATGGATGTATAGTCGAGTATGTTGAACGCGCCGACCGCATAGCCGCCGTCACGGGCCGCCGCGAGCATGTGTGTCATGTTTTCGAGCCCCATAATCCTCTCCCTCCGTTGGTATGTATCATGCAGCGTCCGGAAACGCCCGGCTCTCTCCCGTCTTCACTCGTCCGCCTGCTCCAGGTGGCGTTTCCCCATGAGGGCCGCGCCCCTGAGGGAGGACTGCTCCTCGAACACATAGCTCCCCGGCCACATCCACTGTTTCTTCGCCCGGACGATCGCGTCGTTGACCGCCCTGCCGGTCACCCTGAACGGCTCGCGAAGGGGAACATGGCCCGCCATCTCCTCCAGGTGTCCGCGCTGATATTCGCAGAGACCGCGCACCACGGCGGCGAGCATCTCCTCACGCGTCGTCCCCGGTGTGAGCCCCCGGAATTCCGCCTTCAGGGGCTCCTGGGAATACCGCGATCCCATGAGATAGGGAACATACCGCACCGTGCTCTCACGGTCGAGCCATGTATCCACGGCCCGCGGGAGAAATTCACCGTAAAAGGCCTCGGGCCCGATGTCCGCGGCGAACACGCGCCGGAACCACTCGAAAGCCTTTCCTCCCGCATTCATGACATGGAGCGTGAGCCACCGGCCGTCGGTCACATGACAGCGCACGTTATAGGTTTCGGAGGAGATGCAGCGGGGCAGGCACACGAGGCTGATCTCGCAGGTGCCGTTGACATTGATCACGTCCCCCGGCTCGTCGATACCCACCGAACAGGCCGCGAGGACCGCGTCGTTGCCACCGATGACGACCGGCGGCTCCTTTTCGAGGCCGCGCTCACGGGCCAG
>CAYNWJ010000322.1:0-5313 GCA_964400815.1 uncultured bacterium | reverse complement strand
ATTCCTCGACATTTTGACGGTGCAACATATAATGACGCGCTGAGCCCCCGGGAGCTTTATGCTGAAAATCAATTTAAAAACTCACAGAAGAATACGCATATGATATACTATTCTGATAGAAGAACGATGATTGACCGTACACCGTTAGAACCATGATTAATGTGATGAAAGGATTGACAGAATTGTAATCGTGGTTCATCCGGTAATCCCGAAAATCCCGGTTCAGGAATTGAAAACCGACATAATAAATAGGGCTGCCGGAAAATGGAGGATTGCCAGAGAATTTTTTTGCTATGGACAGGGCGGAGAAAATTATCTATTATGCTGATATATCCGCGCAGGGTGGCCTTGCACATACCATATCATGAAAAGGAGCAACCATGAACGTGAAATCAACCATTGCCGCCGTGTCTGTGCTTGCGCTCGCGATTTTCGCGGGATGCGCTTCAGATACCGGCGACACACCGGGACCGCAGGCGAGCACCGCTTCCGCGCAGGAACCGAACATGAGCACGCCCGGTTTCCTCATCGATTCCCACATCCACTATCGCCCGTCGGACGAGTGGGAGGCGTCCTTTCTCGAAATCTATCCCGAGTGGAACTGCATCGGCATCATCCTTGTCGGCATGGATCATCTGGAGCGGGGCATGGCGTTCGCGAAAGCACACCCGAAATGGGTGATTCCCTATGCCGCCATCGATATCGACAGTCCAACCGTCGAGGAGGACATCAGGCGGGTTCACCGCATGGGCTTCAGGGGACTGGGTGAGCTGTTCTCCCGGACCGACTGGAATTATGACGATCCGAAATACGAGCCGATCTGGACGCTGGCGGAAGAACTCGGACTTCCCGTGGCGCCACACACCGGCATCCTCGCCTCCGGCCAGCTTTCACGGATGCGGCCTGGATACCTGGCGACTGTCGCCTACAAGCACCCCGACCTGATCATCCACGCGGCCCATTTCGGCAATCCCTGGTACAGCGAGGCCGGCGAAGTCGCACGCCGCAACAAGAACCTCTATTTCGACATGACCGGCTCCTCCCTGCTCAAGAAGGACGACGATCCCGGCTTCTGGAAACAGTTCCTGTGGTGGACGCCCTATATCGGCAAGCCCCACATGCCGCCGGACGCAGTACCCGCATTTCAGAAGATCGTGTTCGCCACAGACCAGTCGCCCGAAGGGCTCGAGGAGAACATCATGCGTTTCAACAAGGTGCTCGATGCCTGCGATGTTGACGAGGAAACACGCAAGCTCTGCTATTACGGCACGATCGCGAAAATTCACGGCATCGATCCGGCCGATTATCTGCCGTGACAGGAGTGGATGACACATACCTTCCCGATTGTGTGGCCCGCAGGAGTATCTTTAACCATATGGTTTATATGCTGCGGTCCATCGGCGTATCCTTGGTGTTTCTGGCGGGTGTTGCAACGGTATTGTCTATAACGGCTGCGGCACACTGCGATCCCAGACCCGTCGTAATCATCGATAACGCGGAACGGGCGTTTTCTTCAAGGGGCGGTGGGTGGCGTCGCGAAACCACCGCACCGGGATATTACGGCTGCGATTATTGCATCCATCCCGGCGGCTCCGGGTCGGCGCGTACTGAATGGAAGGCGCGTCTTCCACGGGCCGGACTATATAATATATATGCCCGCTGGGTGATGGATGAGTCCGACAAACGTACGTCCAACGCATCTTTTACCATATCGAATGGAGCCGCTGCCTCCACGGTGACTGTCGACATGACTTCCTGGCAGTCTCCGGCCGAATATCCCGCGGGCACTGTCAGGAGCCCCTGGAACCTTCTGGGGTCCGCCGATTTCGAGAGTGGGGCGCTTGTAACCCTGTCGGCATGCGCCGATGGACCGGTCGTCGCGGACGCGGTCAGATTCGAATTCATGGAGCAGAAGGATGCGCCACCCGTGATTCCGGGAGAATTGATATATCACGAAACCTTCAATGATTTGACCGAATGGACGATCGAGGGCGGCGAGGGTTCGGCCTGTATCGGGAACGGAGCGCTTCATGTGTTATCCACGAGCGACAGGTTCGGGGTACACGCCTGGTTCGGGCCTGACCTGCCGGACAGCATCGTTGTCGACTATGACATGACCGTACACGGAAAGGCGGGATTCGCGCTTGTATTTTTCGCGGCGCACGGCACCGGAGGAGCGGACATTCTGACCGAAATGCCGCTCCGAGACGGACGTTTCTCGCAGTACGTGGAAAACGAGGATTTCCGGGCATACCACCTGTCGGTCCACCGGTATGGAACCACATCGTGGGTAAACGGCGCGAACCTGAACAGGAATCCAGGAAAACAACTCGTCCAGCGCAACCCGGTCGACCCCTGCCCGCCCACGGAAGGCGACACCACCTGGCGTATGCGCCTCATCAAGATGGGGCCCCGCATCGAACTGCATGTCGACGGGAGAAGGATCCTGTTCTGGATAGATGACGGACCAGGGGGATGGTACGGCGGCGGGAAATTCGGTTTCAGGCAGATTTACCGCAGTGATATATCATATGACAATTTCCGCGTCTACCGAGCCGTACGGTGAAATTCTCGGTCAATTTCAGGAAACACCATGCAATAATGAGGGGTTGTAGGAATATTGTTGTCGGTTTTATCATAATCCGAGGTATCCGGAGGGCTTGTATGCACAAGACATCCACCATTCTCATGCTCGTTCTGCTCACGGCCAGTGTGACGGTCCCGAAAGCGGAGGCGGGCTTTTTCGACAATATCAGCGCCGTTCAGGAACTCAGGATCGATCCGCCGACCCTCCGTTGTCTCGGCTTCCGGTGGTACATCCGTGGGGACGACAACGGAAACGGGCGGGTCGAAGTCCGATACCGCCGTGAAGGCGCCGCTTCCTGGAATGAGGCCCAGCCTTTGCTCAGGGTGAACCGTGAAGTCGCCAACCGGGATTTCGGGGCATATGCCTCAGACAACCTGTTCGCGGGAAGCATTTTCGGACTCGAACCGGGAACGGCGTACGAAGTGAACCTGAGGATGAGCGATCCCGACGGCGGCGGGGCCGACACGACGCTCGTGGCCTCCACGCGTTCCGTGCCGTCATACGGCGAACCGACGCGGACGCTTCACCTGTGGCCGGGATCGGTCCCCGCGGAACGGGAGGGGTACGCCGGTTTCGACGACCTGGTCCGCGACCTGGATTTCGGTGATCATATCCTGGTTCACGCCGGGATCCACCAGGTCGGTCCCCACGGCGTTCGGATACCCACCGGCGGCGTGGAGGACAAGCCGATCGTGTTCAGGAGCGCGGGGGACGGCGAGGCGGTGATTCAGGCGGAATACAATTCGACGGTATTCGACATCAGCGGGTGCAGGCACCTGTTCTTCGAGGACCTCACGATCAGGGGCGGCGACCGAGTCCATGAGATTGGCAAAGGGCCGCTGGACACCCCCAATGACACCTTCCATCTGGGCCACGTGTTCCACGCCGGGGGAGCGGGCTGGCTGACCGTGCGGCGCTGCCGTATTCTCAATGCCGTAATGGGATTCTATTCCTACTCGGAACATTCCGAGAACTGGTACATCGCCGACAACGTGATCGAGGGGAAGAACACCGCATGGTATCCGCGCGGGCACGACAATCCCTCACATACGGGGATCAATGTCTACGGCCGCGGCCATGTGATCTGCCACAACCGTATCACGAAATTCTGGGACTGCATCGCCATCGCGAATTACGGCGAACCGTCACGCGACCGGGATCTCCAGTGCACGGCCATCGACATATACGCCAACGACCTCTCTGAGGCGGTGGACGACGGTATCGAGGCGGATTACGGCTGCCACAACATCCGCATTTTCGAAAACCGCATCCTGAACGCGCACACCGGCCTTTCCGCCCAGCCCACCTATGGCGGCCCGGTCTATTTCATCAGGAACGAGCTGTACAACATCACCTCCCTCAATCTCAAGCTCCACAACTGGTGCACCGGACTTGTGATCTGTCACAACACCATGGTCAGCCCACGGTCCGGGTTCAGGTCCTATCCACGATGGCAGAACGCCGTTCTCCGCAACAACCTCTTTGTCGGATTTTCCGGATATGCCGTGGAGACCGGTTCGCCGCATCCCCGGACAACGCTCGATCACAACGGTTACCATCGGGCGGAGGATGAGCGGTTCATCAAGTGGGACGATGGCGGGGGATATGTCAGATACGATTCTCTGGAGGCGTTCCGGGCGGCGACCGGCTTCGAGGAACATGGCGTCATGGTCGAGCCGGGGATGTTCATGTCCCTGGGCCCTCCGGTCGAGGGAGAGACATACGGCGCGGGATTCGGCGATCTCGCCCTTCGTTCCGGTGCGGCGGCGGTCGATGCCGGGGCGGTGCTTCCGAACATCAACGACGGCTTCACCGGCAGAGCGCCTGATCTCGGATGCTTCGAGCGGGGGACACCCAAGCCGTCCTATGGCCCGCGTGAATGATCATGCAGTGTGGATGTCGCTCTCAGCGGCGGATTCCTTGGGAGAAACGCACGTGACAGGGAGGATGGATGAACGTCGGAGGCGGCTTTACCGGCTTTCCGCGGGAGGGCCTCGATTTTCTCTATGACCTGGCGATGAACAACGAGACAGCCTGGTTCAACGACCACAAACCGGAATATGAGCGTTCGGTCCTCGAACCGTCACGCCGGTTCGTGACCGCCATGGGTCCAGCCCTGGAATCCATCGCCCCGCAAGTTGTCGCCGATCCGCGCGTGAACAAGTCCCTCTTCCGCATAAACCGGGACATACGCTTCAGCAGCGACAAATCGCCCTACAAAACCCACGCGGCCATCTGGTTCTGGGAGGGCTCCCGTCCCCGCATGGAGAATTCGGGGTTCTATGTCCACATCGAACCGTATCGCCTGATGGTCGGTGTCGGTATCTACCGTTTCCCGAAACCGCTGCTCGAGAGATTCCGCCGGGCGGCCGCGGACGAGACGAAGGGCGCGGAACTCCGTACCGCCATCGCAACGGTTTCGGAGCGCGGGCCTTACCATATCGGCGGCGAGCACTACAAGCGCGTTCCCAGGGGATTCGACTCCGGCCATCCCAACGCCGACCTGCTGAAATTCAACGGTCTCTATGCAGGTGAGGACACCGGCATACCCGATGAGCTGTTCACCGAGGATTTCGTGCCCTGGTGTATGGAGCGCTTCACCGGCATGCTGCCCCTGCACGCGTGGCTGCATGAGATTCTCGAAGGGTGATGAAAACTGGACGCCGCCTTGAGAAACGACAATTCACGAGGGAGGAAAGATGTTTCGGCCGATTACGTTCTTTTCG